>JBKJPW010000121.1:0-12376 GCA_046594225.1 Bacteroidia bacterium | reverse complement strand
TTGAACAGCTGAATTTGTACATCCTTCTACTGATGTTCCAATCACCGAATAAGTTGTTGTAGTTGTTGGAGAGAAAACAGTGCCGTTTGTTACTCCACCTGTCCAGGTATATGTACTAGCACCACTTGCTGTTAACGATGTTGAATTACCGTTACAAACAATTGAATTACTCGCACTTGCAGTTATAGTTGGTGTTGTATTTTCAGTAACAATTATTGTATCAGCATAAGAACAAACTTGCTGAAAGAAAACATCATCTAATGCAAAATCATTTGCCCCTGGAGCTGTAAAGTTTTGATCTACAATGGTAATAACGGCAGAAGTACTTACTCCTGAATTCCAGTTGGTGGCAAAATTCGCCCATATACCAGCTGTAAATGGCGCACTATATGCAGAACCAAGTAAAGTACTGTTAATTGAAAACTGTAATTGCGCTTCGTTACCTGCCGATGTATTATATACAGAAGCTACCCATGCAGAAAAATTATAATTGGTGTTTGGAGTAACAGTAATTGTTTCAGTCCATACAATATCATTAGGAACAGCAGAACCATTACAAACCATCATATTTCCTGTTCCTGTTGTATGATCTCCAAACGTCATAAAATTATTATGTGCTGCATTAGGGTTAGTAGTTACTAAGTATGTTCCAGGATTTGTAAGAAGACCAAAAGCACCAGGTGTTGCAGGTACTATATAATTACTAGAAAACCCTGTATTGCCTGATGTAAAAGCTCCATTAATAACCAAGTCATTACTCAGCATTGTACCAGTACAAATATATGTTCCTGTATTAATTGCTGTAATGTTTTGAGTTGTTGCACCAGTTGGAGTCCATGAGTAGGAGTCATAGCCTGATGGTCCATTGATGACATAATTCATAGGAGAACAAAATGCGGTATCGCGCCCTAAACTAAACTGACAAGGATTATTACAATTAATTAAAGCAACAGATGATGTTGAAGAATTAGTACATGTTCCACTTGTGCCAACAACTGTATAAGTTGTACTTACAGTAGGTGTTACCGCAATAGATGAGCCTGATAAATTACCAGGATTCCATGTATAAGTAGTTGCGCCACTTACTGTTAAGGTAGTTGTTTGTCCTGCACAAATAGTTGTTGAAGCAGAAGCTATTAAAGTTGGAGAAGCAGCTATCGTTACAACAGCTGTATTACTTCCAGTACAAGAACCATTTACTCCAATAACTGTATAAGTAGTATTTGATACTGGAGTAACCGTTACGGATGAACCAGATAAATTTCCAGGATTCCATGTATAAGAAATCGCACCGCTAGCAGTTAATGTGGCAGTTTCGCCAGAACAAATTGTTGGACTATTAACTGTAATAGAAAGTCCTGAACCTATGGTAATAGAAGCTGTGGTTGAACTCGTACAAGTTCCATTAGCACCATCAATTGTTACAAAGGTATTACTTGCAGGACTCATTGTAAATGTATTTCCAGATACATTTCCAGGATTCCAAGTATAAGTTGTTGCGCCGCTTGCGGTTAAAGTAGCTGTTTGCCCCGGACAAATAGTGGTTGATGCTACAACTAAAGTAGGAGTGGCTGTTACACTAACGGTTGCCGTTGTTGTATTTGAACAAATCCCATTTGAACCAGTAATGGTATAGATAGTTGTTGATGAAGGATTATCTGTAATACTAGTTGTTGTTTGCCCGCCAGGCATCCATGTATAAGATGAAGCGCCACTTGCCGTTAATGTTGTAGTATTTCCAGAACAGATGGCATCATTGGCTACCGTTACAGATGGAACAGAAACAACGGTAACAACAGCTGTATTGCTTCCGCTACATGCACCATTCATTCCTGAAATTGTATAAGTAGTTGATGAAGCTGGCGATACATTTAAGGTGTTGGTATTTGGACCAGAACTCCAAGTATAGGTAGTTGCACCACTCGCTGTTAATGAAGCGGTTTGCCCAACACAAATAGTTGGATTGTTTACTGAGATAGAAATACCTGAACCAATAGTTACAGAAACTGTAGTTTGAGCAGTGCAAGTTCCGTTGGCGCCATCCAAGGTGACAACAGTATTAATTACTGGACTAATTGTGTAAGTACTTCCAGTAACGTTTCCTGGATTCCAAGTATAAGTTGTTGCGCCATTTGCCGTTAATGTTGCAGTTTGTGCAGGACAAATAGTTACTGAGTTGGCAATTAATGTTGGTGTTGATGCTACGCTCACAGATGATATTGCTGAATTTGTACAGGTCCCATTTGAACCAGTTACCGTATATGTTGTATTAGAGTTTGGGTTCACAGAGATTGTAGAAGTTAATTGTCCAGCAGGAGCCCAAGTATAATTGGTTGCTCCACTTGCAGTTAAAACAGTTGATGTTCCAGAACAAATAGTAGCATTTGTAACAGCAACAGTTGGTTGTGACGCAACGGTTACACTTACTGTTTTTGTATTAGAACAAGAAGAGCTAGTTCCAGTAACTGTATAGATAGTTAATGATGCAGGAGAAACAGAAATTGTATTTGTTAATGCTCCAGTATTCCAACTATAAGTTGTTGCACCACTTGCCGTTAAAGTAATAGTTTGTGTTGGACAAATAGTTTGGTTACTTACGCTTACAGTTGGATTTGGAGTAACGGTAACAGAAGTCGTTACTTGCGAAGTACAAGTTCCATTAGCACCCAAAACAGAAATAGTTCCTGATGAAGCTGGACTCGTTGTATAAGTACTTCCTGTAATATTTCCCGGATTCCATGTATAAGATGTAGCACCATTCACAGTAAATGTAGCAACTTGCCCCGCGCAAATTGTTTGCGGACTAGTAGCTAAAGTTGGAGTAGAAGTAACACTAACGGTTGCTATTGTTGAACTAGTACAAGTTCCGGAAGCGCCAGTAATAGTATAAGTTGTATTAGAACTTGGGTTAACAGATATAGTGGAAGTTAATTGTCCGCCAGGAGCCCAAGTATAATTGGTTGCTCCACTCGCTGTTAATACGGTAGATGTTCCAGAACAGATAGTAGCATTTGTAACAGCAACAGTTGGTTGTGACGCAACGGTTACACTTACTGTTTTTGTATTGGAACATAAATTTGTTGTTCCTGTTACAGTGTAAATAGTTAAAGAGCTTGGTGACACAGAAATGGTGTTTGTTGTTGGACCAGTATTCCAACTATAAGTTGTAGCACCACTTGCCGTTAAAGTAATAGTTTGTGTAGGGCATATAGTTTGGTTACTTACGCTTACAGTTGGATTTGGAGTTACTGTGATAGATGTAGTTACTTGTGAAGTACAAGTTCCATTTGCACCTAAAACAGAAATAGTTCCTGATGAAGCAGGACTTGTTGTATAGGTACTTCCTGTTACATTTCCTGGATTCCATGTGTAGGTAGTTGCACCACTTACAGTAAATGTAGCGACTTGCCCTGCACAAATGGTTCTAGAACTAGTAGATAAAGTAGGCGTAGATGTAATATTTACGGTTGCTGTTGTTGAATTCGTGCACGCCCCATTAGAACCAGTTACAGTATAAGTTGAATTTGAACTTGGGTTAACAGAAATTGTAGAGGTTAATTGTCCGCCAGGAGCCCAAGTATAATTGGTTGCTCCACTTGCTGTTAATACGGTAGATGTTCCAGAACAGATAGTAGCATTTGTAACTGCAACTGTTGGAGTTGAAGAAACAGTAACCGTAGAAGTTTGAACACCAGTACAAGAACCGCTAGTTGCATTAATACTATAAATAGTAGTTGAACCAGGAGAAACAGAAATAGTATTAGTTGTTGGACCTGTATTCCAAGTGTAAGTTGTTGCGCCGCTTGCTGTTAACGTAACTGTTTGTCCTGGACAAATAGTAGGACTGTTAACCGTTATAGTAGCTCCAGTACCAACTGTTAAAATAATTGGTACACGATAAACACCTGGGCAAGAACCCGCATAAACAGTATAAGTGCCAGTAGCAGTATAGGTTGGTGTTACAAACACTGTTCCCGAACCTACAGAGTTTCCGCCCGCAGCCGCATTATACCATCCTATAGTTGCACTTCCATCTGAAGAAGTTGCTGTAACTGTGGCCGATTGATTAGTACATAAAGTTTGATTAGCAGATGCTGTTAAAGAAAATGATGGAACGATTATTTGCCCATTTGTCCCTGTATTTCCTGATGTCGCACCATTTGTAGGAAATTCCGTATCAAATGCACTTGCGTTGGTTGTACCAGAAGTTCCTCCGTTTGTGTTTTGAGTAAATACACTTCCGTTGCCTGCAATATAACCGCCGCCGCCGCCGCCGCCCGGACCTTGCCCTTCGCTATTAGACGTACCATTCTTTACTTGATTTCCCCCATTTCCACCATTAGCATTGGCTGTAATACCTGAAATAGCTCCATTGCTTTGTAGAATGATTGTACCACCAGCTCCTGCACCACCAGCACCATCAATTCCTTGAGAAGGATAGGTGAAACTTGGCGATCCAAAAGCATCGCCTCCATTAGCGCCATTAGAAATAACACTCCCTGTTCCTGAAATAGAGCCATAATTTAATAAGAAGATAAGTCCTCCACCAACACCACCTGCGCATGCACCTGCGCCATTAGATTGCCTCACACCAGAACCATTTACTGTCATGTGTCCGCCACCGCCACCGCCGCCCATAAATATTTTTCCTGAGCTGTAATTCAATGGTCTCCCTCCAAATCCACCACGATTAACTCTATTAAATCCTGCTCCCCAAGCTGAATTATTGGGGCCAGTAGTATTAATATTAGGAGCAGTTGTAGTAGAGGTTCCATAACCGCCTTTTCCACCACCATTTGATGTAACAGAAGATCTACCCGACCATTCTAAATCCCATATTGCACTAAAACCGGGGATGGTTATAACACCATACCCGTTATAAACTGCTGTGTTTCCGCCATTTCCACCGCCGCCGCCGCCGCAGTTATTTTGTTGTCCGCCACCACCACCATTTCCTGGAGCGCCCATGCAATATTTTCCAAGTGAATCATGGGTAATACCCGTAATTCGATCACTTCCTATTCCTTCTCCTTTTTCACCCCCTAAATTGGCATTTATTCCTGAAAAAAGAGTTGTTGAAGAACCTCCAGTAACAGGATTATTCCCTCCTCTAAACCCTAAGCCTGTTGCTGTTAGTACACCATCTATAATCGTATTTCCTGACACTTCGGCTACTAAAACACCTCCAATAGTCCCATTCCATGCATCTGTTGTTAATGTTCCTGCACCTGTAACAGTTAAGGAGCTATATCTTGGTACGCGAACAATTTGTGTTTTGCCTGTACTTGAATAGTCATATTTTAATCCGCAGTCAAACTCTATTTGAGTTCCTGATACAACAGATTTTACTTGCGCAAATTCATAATTACCGCAAGTTTGATAGTTGTAAACATTACCATAAGTACTATCTGGAGCCCAAACAGGTGTAGCGCTTAATTTAATGAGCGCTCCTTGCATTTGTATAATCATTACCAAATCACCAGCTGTTAATGTTGAGGTAAATCTAGCATTGGTATTTAACGAACTAGCTGCAACATTGATAATCGTGTTACCTACATTTGCATTTGCGGTTAATGCGGTAAACTCATTAATTTTTGTATTTGTTACTGATACAGTTTTTACTCCATCTTTTCCTTTTTGAGAAAAAGCAGTTGAAAAAATGGTAAGGCAAAGTGTAAGGCTAAAGTATTTTAATTTCATCATGGGAACTTAATTTTAATCCCATAAATATACAAAAACAGATGCTTTTTTTAAAAACTACTTAAATTCTCCAAAAAGTATTGTTCCATATTCGGTAAAGTCCCAATTTATTGAGGTATAGAGGCAAGTATCATAACTAAAAATGAACTTAAAATTAACGATTGCGAGAACTAAAATGGTTAAAACGAACCACTTTTTAGGTTTCGCTGAAAAAATGAATAATGGAAGAAAAAACACCAAGACAATGTCATTCATGGCCCTGTGACCAAAACCGCAGCCCAAAGAAAGACTCCACCAAGAGGCATAAATTAAAATATAGATGATAAAAAGACCTAAGATTAAAAAATTGAATTTATGATTTATCCAAAAACTGTAAATAATCATTATCAAACAAACTGGATAATAAATCAATAAACCATTATTTGGTGAAAATAATAACTCAAAAATTCTTGAAAAAGTTGGCACTTCAAAAGGCTCGTTTTGGTATGATTTTACAAAAAAACTTCCAAAAGCATATTTATAGTAGATAAATTGAGGGAGTAAAAATAGGCAGCAAATAAAAAGAATAGATAAAATATGTTTTTGAGTTAGATTGAGAATAGAACTTCTGTTAAAATAGTTTTCCTGATTGATGAATAAAAAATAAGCCAGAATTGGTAACAAAAACAAAGCATTAATTGGCCTTATAATAAGATAAATGCTTGATATAATTGTTATTGAAAATAAATAAGGTAGAGGTTTAAAATTATTTTTATTTAAGAGTAAGTACAATAATATAGATAAACAGCAAAACGAATAAATGTGAGACATACCTGTTTCAAAAATACCATAGTAAAATATACCAGAGCTAAATATGACGAGAAAACAAGATAAAATAGATTGCCATAATGTATTTTGTTTTCTGAACATAAAAAACAAAAAGAATAAACTTAAGGTTAAATAAAAGCAGCCTGCAAAGTCGATCGATTTTTGGTAATAGGATGAATAACCGTCTTTGGAATCTGATAAAATATGAGCAATTAGCCAAAATGGACTTTGTAATAAAGAAACGCCATAAGGATATTTGGTCATCACTTTTCCTGTTATAGAATCTAATGTAAATCCTCTACCAGTTTTGATGTCCGTATGTGTGGGAAATTGTTTTGCGTCAAAATTGTAAATACACAAAGATGGTAAATACACATTGTAACCCGCTTTGTCGGCAAAAATTTCGGAATGATAATTAAAACTTTGGGTATGAGAATGCCTGTTTAGTGATAAAATCACCAATGAAACGTAGATAAAAAAAAAGCACATCAATATGTTGATTCTTTGTTTACGCATCTCAATAAATGTAAATATTAAATAGATAGTGACAAAATTTATTCTATAAGTAAATTGCAAATAAAACAATTATGTTTGTATAAATGATTTCGTTTATAAAGAAACATAGTATTCCAATTGGTTTAGTATTGCTTAATATCATTATTAAATCAGTGTTTTTAACTCGTCAGCCTATTTCTCATGATGAGCCATTTACTATTTACCATGCTCAATTTGATTTATTTTACTTAATAGATTATTTAAAAAATTACAATAACCCACCCTTATTTGAAATTCTTCTGCATTTTTGGATAAAGTTATTTGGTATTTCAGAACTCTCGGTAAGGATTTTACCGATGTTGTTTAGTTCTTTTTCCGTTTTATTTATCTATAAAATAGGAAAAACATTTTTTGATGATAAAACAGCAATTATAGCTAGTCTCTTATTCACGTTTTCAATCATGCAAATATGGTATGCGCATGATTGCAGGGTTTACTCTCTATTTTTGTTATTGACGCTTGGTTCGTTTTATGTTTTTTTCTCTCTCTTAAAAGATGGAACATTATCGAAATGGAAATTAGTTGGATTTATTTCATCAAACGTTTTATTGCTTTACTCACATTATTTTGGAGCTTTTGTGTGGTTTCTAGAAGGCTTAATAGTTGTTCTATACTTTATTAAAAATAAAACGATACTCGTCACTTTTATTAAAGCATGTATCATAGGGCTTGTAATATTTTTGCCGCATGTTTTCGTGCTTTATCAGCGTTTTTCTGAGTCGGCTCAAAGAGGAACTTGGCTTAAAATACCGAGTGGTTTAGAAAGTTTATATAATATGATTTGGTCTTTTACAAATGCGCCAGTGGTTGCAGTAACAAGCATAGTAATATTAGTTGCGTGTTTAATAAAATTTTTAATTTCCACAAAAAAACAAATTCAAAACCCTTTTGTAAAATATGTAATATGGTGGTTTTTGTTTCCCTTTATGTTTATGTTTTTAGTCTCCTATAAAGTGCCTATGTTTTTGGATAGGTATTTAATTTTTATTACACCAGCTCTATATCTATTACTTGCTGTGGCCTTGTCCTTTTTATTTGAGAAGAAAAGATTGTATTACGGCGCCTCTTTTGTTTTAGTGGGAGCCTTTTTATTTAGTTCAACGTTAAATCCTGACAAAAAAAGATTAGTGCGAGATACAGTAGATTATATACAGTCTAATAAAACGCCTCGCACTATAGTTTTAGGTTGCTCTCCCGAATTTATTACCAATTTCACTTATTATTATAACCTGCGTTACTTTCAAGGGATTAATCAAGACAGTGAATATGGTATGTTAGAAGAGCAATTAAAAAATGAAAATATTTATTTTATTCATCGCTTGGATTCTAATTTGATGAATAGTATAAATAAATTTGATAAAATTATATACTTAGATGCGGCTGCTGATTTTTCCTCACCCGACAATCATATTAAAGATGATTTAATGAATAGGTATACATTAGAAAAAGATCAATTTTATTTCGAGCTCTTTCATGTTTATACCTTTTCTAAGAAATAATTTAGTTAAAATTCATTCCTCCAAATCAATAACAATACTCCTGATAATGCCATTAAACAAGCAAAAATGGATTGAATGGTAATCTTTTCTTTGTATATAATAAAGCTAATTGGTAGCACAAAAAGAGGTAAAAGAGCAAAAATTGTCTGCGCAACTGCCACTTCTAGTTTTTGAATAGCAAACAATGATAAAGTTACGCCCATAACAGGACCAAGAAGAGTTCCTAAAAACATAAGCGGTAAATTGTTTTTTTCGTTACTGAAAATGGGTTTACTGTTTGATTTTAATTTTCCGGCAATCAACGAAACAATAAAGGCAGCGCCAAAAGCAAATAATAAACGTATCCAAACAGCATGCATGGTTGGTAATTTATCTTGATAATAATCCATGCCATATTTAGATAGTACAAGTCCTGTACCTTGACACAATGCGCCAACAATACCGTAAACAATTCCTTTCTTGTCTCTCGTATAACCAACTTTTGATGCTTCGTTCGAATCTTTTTTGGATAACGTTAGCCATATTACGCCTGATACTGTAATTAAAATGCCAAGTATTCCAATGAGGTTTATGCTTTCATTTAATGCGATATAACCTATTAATAAAGCTGCTCCAGGAGCAAACGTAGTATAAAGGCTACCTAATTTAGGGCCTAATAATTTAAAAGATGTAAAGCTGCAATAATCCCCAATACTAAATCCAATAATGCCTGATAATCCTAAAAATAAAAAATGGTAGGGCTGAGGTGAAGTAAATAATTCAATTGGATTTAAATCATTCCAAAAAAATAGGATAACAGAAATAATAATCCAGGCTAGTAATAAACGGTATTGGTTAAGCGGAGCGGCGCCAATTCGTTTAGCAACTTCTGTAAACGGAAAAATTCCTAGACTCCAACAAAGCGTGGTTAATAGGGCAATTACTTCGCCACTTAAATTCATTAGTTAGTTTCTTTCTTTAATCCTATTAAAGCAATAAAAACCCAACCGGCAATAAAAAACAATCCGCCAATAGGAGTAATTGGACCTAGTACTTTTAATCCTTCTATTCCCAATAAATTGCGCGTACATAAAAAATATAATGAACCCGAAAACATAATAATTCCTATTAAAAAGCTATTGAAAGCCCAATTGATGTATTTGTGTGGATTTTGCTTTGAAAATAAAAATAATCCAAACATAGCTAACACATGATACATCTGATATTTCACTGCGGTGTCAAAACCATTTAATTGGTCTGGTGTAATTAATCCCGTTTCTAATTTGTTTTTTAAAAAGTGAGCTCCTAATGCACCTAGCGATACAGCAATAGCGCCTAATAATCCAATTATTACTAATTTTTTCGATTTCATATTATTGAGAAATATATTTTAAAAATTCATCTTTTGTTCCTTGATATTGAAATTCATCAACTAATGTTTTCGCATTCTCTTTGTCAGTTAAAATATTAGCGGCAGATTTCATGTATTCTAATTTCTCCCTATCGTGCGTATATAGTTCGCTGATTTTTTTTATTTGAATACTAGATAAACATATATCCACTAATAATTTTTTTGAAATATTTAATTTTTCATTTTCGTAAGCTGTGTTTTTAATTTTAGAATACACATTATTAAATCTCTCTTCAGATGCTGGTTCTTTGCAATTTAAATTCTTTTGTTTTATAACATCTGCTTGGTCTTTTAAATAACTAGCAAATGATTCTTTCATGGCTGGGTATTTAAACACAGTTAAAAGTGTATTAACGTTTTGCTGATCGGTAATATGAGTATAGGCTTTTTTAGCTGAGTTTAATCGGTCCATATCAATAGGAGCCGTTTCTAATAATTCTATTAATTGAGTGGTTGTATAGCAGTTTAAATCTATTATTTGTTTCAAATAGCGATAGGCCGCTTCTTTATCATTTGCAGTAGTTAAAAGTTTAATGGCACGTTTCAAATCTTCATTTGTTAATGGACTTTTACAAGTTGAGGTTTCATTATCATAGTTAATAAAAAATACTGGTTTGTTTTTTACAGCTTGATATAAATTACCATATATACTATTATCTGTTAAAGGAACTACTTCTTTTGGTTTTTCGGGGACCGCAGGTGTTTTTGGTCCTGATAATTCTGAAACCGATTTAAATTGAAGTTCTAGTTTCTCTCCTTTTTCAATCAAGACATAGGTAAATTCTTTATTTGTGAATTTTGATTTACTACTCAATAAAATTGAATCTTTAAAGTTGAGTTCTTTATTAAGAATTGGCATCTTTATTTCTATTGTGCTCCATCCCGAATTTACATCAAAAATTTTCACATTAGATTGTGCTATTTGAGTAATGTTTTCAGTATTAAAAGTCACATAAAAAGGGTTTCCAGAAGCACTAAATATTACCAACGAATTGTTTTGAGCAAGGGAAGTAAACCCAATACAAAGGCAATAAATTAAGACTTTTATTTTTTGAACCATATTATCTGTTTTGATACCAAATTTAAGGTTATTTTTGTGCAGAATTTATTTTATGAGCAAAATATTAATAATTGGAGCAGGACGCTCTTCGTCGAGTTTAATTGATTATTTATTAAGCAATGCTAAAGCACATGCTTGGCATATTACTATTGCCGATGCAAACAAAGCAGCGGTTGAATCAAAAATTAGTAATTACAAAGAAGTAGCAACTGCTGTTGAGTTTGATGTAAACAATGCTCAATTAAGAGAAGATTTAATTAAACAATCCGACTTCGTGGTATCGATGTTGCCAGCTTTTATGCATGGCGATGTGGCTAGAGATTGCGTGCGTTTAGGAAAACATATTGCAACCGCTAGTTATGTGAGTGATGATATGAAAGCGTTGGATGCTGAAGCAAAGCAAAAAAACTTGATTTTATTAAACGAATGTGGTTTAGATCCAGGTATTGATCATGCTTCGGCAATGAAGGTGATTCATGAGATACAAGATAAGGGTGGTAAAATAACAAGCTTTAAATCGTTTTGTGGAGGCTTAGTAGCTCCTGAAAGCAACGATAATCCGTGGGGTTATAAATTTAGTTGGAATCCACGTAACGTTATTTTAGCAGGACAAGGAACGGCGCAATTTATTGAAGATGATAAATTAAAATTCATTCCATACAATCGTATTTATACTCAAATAGAAACTATCGACGTAGAAGGTTACGGTAAATTTGATGCTTACGCTAACCGTGATAGCATTGGTTACAAAGAACCTTATGGATTAAATGATGCTTCTACGATGTTGCGTGGTACATTAAGAATGCCAGGTTATTGTAAAGCATGGAATGTATTTGTGAAACTAGGTTTAACAGATGATACTTTTAAAATAAAAAATGCCAATACATTAACCTATACAGATTTATTATCTTCTTTTTTACCAAAAGGTTCAGCTACAGTTAAAGAAAAATTAGTGGCCTTTATGGGAACTGATATGGATGCTGAGGTAATGACTAAGCTAGAGTACTTAGAATTATTTTCTAATAAACCAATCAAATTAAAAGAAGGCTCTCCAGCTGAGTTATTACAAAATCTTTTAGAAGAAAAATGGTTATTAAAAGCTGGAGATAAAGATATGATTGTGATGCAGCATCAATTTGAATACGAATTGAAAGGTGCTAAACATACATTAAATTCTTCATTAGTAGTTATTGGCGATGATGAAGTTCATACAGCCATGGCAAAAACAGTGGGCTTGCCATTGGCTATTACTATTAAAAATTTCTTAACGGGTAAATTCAAATTGTATGGCGTGCAAATTCCTTTAGTAAAAGAAATTTACGAACCAATGCTTTCTGAGTTAGAAAGTTTGAATATTATTTTTAC
>JBKJPW010000107.1:0-25933 GCA_046594225.1 Bacteroidia bacterium | reverse complement strand
ATTACGACGAAGCCATTAAATTTTATACAGAGACTTTACATTTTACTTTAGTAGAAAATAAAGTAATGAGTGCCGATAAACGTTGGGTAATAGTAGCGCCGCCTGGTAGTAATGGCACAACTCTATTATTAGCAAAAGCAAGTAATGAGGAACAGCAAAGTAGAGTTGGTAACCAAACAGGCGGGCGTGTATTTTTATTTTTATATACAGATGATATTAGTAGAGATTACCAAAATCTAAAAAATAAAAATGTTACTATCGTTCGTGAACTAGAAAGTCAACCGCATGGTAAAGTATTGGTATTTGCCGATTTGTATGGCAATTTATGGGATTTGATTGAACCTAATGTGACTTAGAGCATTAATACGTAACTCTTACTTTAATACTCCCATAAAAACAGTTTTTGATCTTTTATTCGAATATCTGTGATTTATGTAAATTATAGAATTAATAATGTAAGTAATTAACCATGCTGATGTACGACATTTGAAACTAAATCAAATACCTCATACAATCACATGAAGTATCAATAAAAAATGAAAATGAAATTCAATTCTTCAATCCTTCTAATATTAACTAGTATATTGCTATTAATAAGTTCAACGTCATGCATCGTACTACATCCTCATGGAAACAGTGGTAAACGTGGTTGGCACAAAAACACGAATAATCCTCACAACCCAAATACCACCAATCCTGGTAATTCAGGGCATTCAAAAGGAAGAGGGCATAAAAAGTAAATTTCTTATCATAGGTTAAGGTTATAACTCCATAAATTGTCGAACTTTACAATCGTAAAATTTAACATGCAACGTAAGGAGTTTATAAAATCAGTTTTAGGACTAGCCGCTATGACAACATTAGGAGATTTAAAATCGTTTGGCAATAATTTACCTGAACAAGATGAACAAATGCCTGTATTATTTATAGGTCATGGTTCGCCAATGAATGCCATTGAAGACAATGAATTTACCAAAGGTTGGAAAGCCATTGCTAAAAATATTCCTAAACCAAAAGCTATTTTATGTATCTCGGCACATTGGGAAACCAATGGTACATTTGTAACGGCTATGGAAATCCCTAAAACCATTCATGATTTTGGTGGTTTTCCTCAAGCTTTATTTGACGTGCAATATACAGCACCTGGCAGTAAATGGCTAGCTGAGGAAACAAAACAAATGATTACTACAACTCCTGTTGGCTTAGATGAAGCTTGGGGCTTTGATCATGGAAGTTGGAGCGTTTTAAAACAATTATATCCTGCGGCTGATGTTCCAATAGTACAATTAAGCTTAGACCATACTAAGGATACGCAATATCATTACGATTTAGCTAAACAATTAGCAGGCTTAAGAAAAAAAGGAGTGCTGATTATTGGCAGCGGAAATATGGTGCATAGTTTTCAATATGCAAAATTTACTGGAGATTTTAATGTACACTTTGGACACGATTGGGCGATTGAAGCCAACGAAAGTTTTAAAAAATTAATTTTAGAAAATGACGTAAAGTCTTTAGTTAATTACAAAACCTACAGTAAAGCTTTACAATTATCAGCACCAACACCCGACCATTATTTACCAATGATTTATAGTATTGCTTTACGTGGTAAAAACGAAAAAGTATCGTACTTTAATGATGCGGTTGTGGGCGGTTCTTTTTCTATGACTTCGATGTTAATTGATAAAGCGTAATACCGTCATTGCGAGGAGGCACGACGAAGCAATCTCAAATAAAGTGATAAATATAAGATTGCTTCTCCGCCAGCTGGCGGATCGCAATGACGAACAGATTAAATGAAAAACATAATTTTAAGATGAAACTGCATATAATAATAATACTATTTTTTAGTCTGTCATTCCATACTTTTTCTCAAAGTACTGTAAAAAAAAGTGCTCCGAGTTTATATTATATTTTTAAAGAGCCAAAAATAAAATCCGCTGAACCACCAGTTATTATTTTAATGCATGGTGTGGGAAGTAATGAGAAAGATTTATTTTCATTTGCTAATCAATTACCAGATAGTTTTTTAGTCATCTCATTACGCGCTCCAATTACAATAGGTAATGATAGTTATGCTTGGTATCATTTAACTTTCGAAAACGGAACACGTGTCGGTAATCCTATTGAAGCAGAAGCCAGTCGCTTAATGATTATAAAATTCATTAATCAGCTCAAAACAAAACATGCGTATAATGAGAAACGCATTTATTTATGTGGTTTTAGTCAGGGCGCTATCATGGCTTATAGTATTGGCTTAACTATTCCTGAAAAAATAAAAGGTATAGCTATTATGAGCGGACGATTATTAGAAGAAGTAAAACCATTGATTACGCCAAAAGAAAAATTAAAAAAATTAAACGTATTTATTTCTCATGGTGCTAACGACGGTGTGATTACTATTAATTATGCTCGTGATGCCATCACTTATTTAAAAAGCTTAGGCATTACTCCTACTTATAAAGAATATCCAGAAGTTCATACCATTAGCAATGGCATGTTTACTGATATGTTAAACTGGATAAAGAAATAATTTTTTATATTTATGTTTTTCTAAAATAAAAAATTATGGCTAAACCAATAATCACCGTTGAAGCAACAATTAATTCAAACATCAATAAAGTTTGGGAAATGTGGACAAAACCGGAGCACGTTACACAATGGTGTTTTGCTTCTAATGATTGGCATGCGCCAAGTTCAACCTGCGATTTTAAAGTGGGAGGGAAAACGTCTACCAGAATGGAAGCGAAAGACGGAAGTTTTGGATTTGATTTTTGGGGCACTTACGATGAGATTGTTATAAACAAAAAAATAGCCATCACCATGGGA
Source organism: Bacteroidia bacterium (assembly GCA_046594225.1). Classification (GTDB taxonomy): domain Bacteria; phylum Bacteroidota; class Bacteroidia; order B-17B0; family Aurantibacillaceae; genus UBA4416. Next base: position 23,107 of record JBKJPW010000107.1, on the reverse strand, counting down.
GACGAAAGGAAATGGGATATTTATTTTTCGGACGTTGATGGTGGAGTAAAAATAGTAGAAGAGTTTGAAGCAGAGAGTGAAAACCCACTAGAAATGCAACAAGCTGGTTGGCAAATGATATTGAATAATTTCAAAACGTACGTTGAAAACCATTAATAATTCTGCACCTTTGTTCGACTAAATTAACCTCATGAGTTCCGAAATTTTAATTTCTCTTATTACACTAATATTTTTAGAAATCATTCTAGGAATTGATAACATCATTTTCATTTCCTTACTTAGTGATAAATTACCTGAAGAGACTCGTAAAAAAGCACGGTTAATTGGTTTAAGTTTAGCCTTAGTTTTACGACTAATTTTATTAGCGGGTATTAGCTGGATTTTAAAATTAGACCAAACTTTATTTTCTATTTCAAAATATTCTTTTTCAGGTAAAGATTTAATTTTAATTGCTGGTGGATTATTTTTACTTTATAAAAGTAGTAAAGAGATTTTTGAGAAAACGGAAGATAAACATCTATCAGAAAAATTTAAACATAAAGCTTCATTCAATAGCGCCATTGGACAGATATTATTACTAGACCTTGTGTTTTCGGTAGATAGTATTATTACTGCCGTTGGGTTAGTTGACCAACTGTGGATTATGTATGTGGCGGTAATTGTTTCTATTTCTATTATGTTATTAATTGCAAAAAAAATTAGTGATTTTATTAATAAACATCCTTCTTTAAAAATATTAGCTCTAGCGTTTTTAATGATGATTGGTTTAACTCTGATTGCAGAAGGATTTAAGTTACATATCCCAAAAGCATACATTTACTTTTCAATGGCATTTTCATTTTTTGTAAACATCGTTCAAATCAGAAAAAAAAGTATAAAATGAAAAAATATATTTTAGTTTTATATTTTATAGGTGTTTTATTAAGCGTTAAATCTCAAAACACTCGCCTTGTTGATTACAACTCTATTGGCTGGTACAATACATTTATAACAAAAAAAATAACTGATAAATGGAGTGGTCACCTAGAATACCAGTGGCGAAGGGATGAGTTTATTTTACATGGCCAACAGAGTTTATTAAGAGTTGGTATTAACTATAAAGTAAATCAAAAACTCATGTTTAGGGCTGGATATGGTTGGATAGAAACTTATCCGTATGGCACTATTAATTTACAAGCAGCAGGAAAAACATTTACTGAACATCGCTCTTTTCAAGCCGCAATTCTCAACGACCAAATTAACATTATTGAAATTCAACATCGCTTTATGTTAGAACAAAGATGGATTGGCAGATACACCACACCTGATTTAAATACAGAAGACGATTATGTGTATGTAAACCGAATGCGTTATATGTTGCGTTTGCAAATGCCCTTGGGTAAAAATCAAATAGAAGATAAAACATTTTATGCGGCTGTGTATGATGAAATTTTTATTCAATTTGGAAAAAATGTGCAAGAAAATATTTTTGATCAAAATAGATTTGGCGCACTTATAGGTTATAAATTAAATAAGTACTTTAAATTAGAGTTAGGTTACTTAAATCAAAGCGTACTTTTTGGTAGAGAAATTAAAGGAAATAATGTGTTACAAAAAAACAATGGCATTATTATAAATAGCTATATAAATTTCTAGGAATAGCCTAATTTTCAGGCTTTTACAAAGATTAACGCTTCCATCTCTGTTTTTTCATAATTTGTCTAATTTCTTACTTAAAAACTGATATTATAGCTATATTTAACCTTCAAAAAAATAAACTAATCAGATTAAAAAGATATGGAAAAAGTATTAAAGTCATTAGGTATTAAAGATTTAAACGATGGATGCGCTACAGGAAAAAATTATTTTGCGAGCGGAGATATAATTGAATCTTACAGTCCGGTTGACGGAAAATTAATTGCAAAAGTAAGAGTAGCTAACGAAAAGGATTATGAAAAAGTAGTTCAGGTAGCATCAGAAGCATTTAAGGTTTGGCGAAATATTCCAGCACCTAAGCGTGGAGAAATTGTTCGTCAGTATGGAGAAAAATTACGCGCTAAGAAAAATGATTTAGGGAAATTAGTTTCTTATGAAATGGGTAAATCTTTACAAGAAGGTTTGGGTGAAGTTCAAGAAATGATTGACATTTGTGATTTTGCTGTTGGTGTATCTCGTCAGTTATATGGTTTAACCATGCACTCTGAACGCGAAAATCACCGTATGTATGAGCAATGGCATCCGTTAGGAATTGTAGGAATTATCTCTGCATTTAATTTCCCAGTAGCTGTTTGGAATTGGAATACAGCTTTAGCTTGGATATGTGGTGATGTGTGTATTTGGAAACCATCAAGTAAAGTGCCTTTATGCGCTGTAGCTTGTCATAATATTTGGAATGAAGTAGCTGCTGAAAATAATTTACCTGAAGGTGTTTCGTGTTTATTGGTAAGCCCAGGTGCTATTGGAGAAAAAATGTGTGAAGATGGTCGCGTACCGTTAGTATCTGCAACTGGCTCAACAAGAGTTGGTCGTATTGTAGGAACTAAAGTAGCTAGCCGTTTTGGTCGTTCTATTTTAGAGTTAGGCGGAAACAATGCTGTAATTATTACTCCTAATGCTGATTTACAAGCTGTTTTGCCAGGATTAGTTTTTGGTGCTGTTGGTACAGCAGGACAACGTTGTACATCTACTCGTCGTTTAATTATTCATGAAGATATTTATGAAGATGTGAAACAAAAATTAGTAAGTGCATATAAGCAATTAGTAATTGGTGATCCATTAAATGAAAAAAATCATGTTGGGCCACTAATTGATAAAGGTGCCGTTAAAGATTATATGGTATCTATTGAACGCGTAATTTCTGAAGGTGGGAAAATATTAGTACCAGGTGGTATATTAGAAGGAAAAGGATATGAAAGTGGTTGTTATGTAAAACCTTGTATTGCTGAAGCAAAAAATGAATTTGAAATTGTACAGCACGAAACGTTTGCTCCAATTTTATATATCATGAAATATAAAACTATTGAAGAAGCCATTGCTTTACAAAATGGTGTTCCTCAAGGTTTATCTTCTTCTATCATGACATTAAATATGCGTGAAGCAGAACAATTTTTATCAACTAATGGTAGCGACTGTGGTATTGCAAATGTAAATATTGGAACAAGTGGCGCAGAAATTGGCGGTGCATTTGGTGGAGAGAAAGAAACAGGTGGTGGACGCGAAAGTGGTTCAGACAGCTGGAAAGCGTATATGCGTCGTCAAACAAATACCATTAATTACGGTACAAAATTAACTTTATCTCAGGGTATTAAATTCGACTTTTAAATAAATGTCCTGCGGATCTCGCAAATCTCGCAGGATAATAATTGTAAATGGTTTAATAAATAACAACTATAAATCTGTGGAATCTGCGAAATCTGCGGGCAACAAAAAAGAACACAATGACAATCAATCAAAACAAAGTGGTATCGGTAAATTATCATTTATCATCCCACATCGACAATGAAGCTCCTGAATTAGTAGAGCAAACAACCACTGAGCATCCTTTTACATTTATATTTGGAGTTGGCCAATTATTACCTGATTTTGAAAAAAATTTATTAGATAAAAAAGTGGGTGATAAATTTGATTTTAAAGTAACACCAGTAAACGGCTACGGAATTTCTGATCAAGAAATGATTGCTAAAATTCCTAAAGAAGCATTTAATGTTGATGGTGAATTTGATGAGGAGCGTGTAAAAGAAGGAGAAGAATTAATGATGAATGATGCTGATGGAAATCAGTTAATGGGATTTGTTCAAGAAATTGGAAATGATTTCGTTATCATGGATTTTAACCACCCTTTAGCAGATCATAATTTACATTTTGTAGGTGAAGTATTGTCTGTAAGAGAAGCTACAGCAGAAGAGTTAGATCATGGTCACGTTCACGGACCAGGTGGGCACCACCACTAATAAATACAAAAGCTGCTCGATTGAGCGGCTTTTTTTATTCGTCATTGCGAGGATTTATCCGAAGCAATCTAAAACAATACTTTACTATATGTGAGATTGCTTCACTTCGTTCGCACTGACGAAAGGTCAAAATTTCATATATTGAAATATTAAATAAACACAAACTATATTCAGTAAAATCAATAACGGAATCCCAATTTTAAAAGGAGTTTTCGCTGCTTTATGATAGATAGGTGCTTTCATCCCTAAATAAATACCAACAGCACCAAAAATAAAAGCTATAAAGAATAATCTTTTTTCAGGAACACGCCTTCCTTTTTTCTTTGATTGATGTTTATCAAACCACATTAAAGCATAAGCATAGCAATTGACTATAATGATATACGCAAAAAATATATTTTGAATAAGTTTCATATGCAATAATACTATTTTTTAGTTGTACGTATTGTGTTTTTCAATTTCCATAGGAGTAACAAAATACATGAGTGAAATTTTCCTATAAAAAAACCCTTCAAATATTTTGAAGGGTTTTTATCACATCTAAAATTGCAAATTATTTTTTTAAAGAATCGCGAATTTCCATTAATAATTTTTCCTGAGTAGTTGGTTCTGTAGGTTCTGCTGGCGCTACTTCTTCTTTACGTTTAGCCGCATTCATTCCTTTAATAATTAAAAATAATACGAAAGCGGTAAGCGTAAATGTAATAACTGAGCTCAAAAAGAGTCCTAACTTTGCTCCATGCCAAGTATATTCCTGCAAAGTGGCTACATGAGCGGCTTCTAAAACAGGTTTCAATAGTAAAGGAGTAATAACATCTTCAATTAAAGAAGAAACAATTTTGCTGAAAGCTCCACCAATAATTACACCGATAGCTAAGTCAACAACATTGCCTCGCATTACAAACTCTTTAAACTCTTTTATCATTCCCATAATTTATATTATATCTGCTAATATATTTGAACTTAGTTGCTTCCTAAAACTTTTAACAACTCATCTAACTTAGGCGTTAATATAATTTCTGTTCTTCTGTTTTTCTTTCTAGCCTCTGGCGTTTTAGCTGCGTCTAAAGGAAAAAACTCGCCACGGCCTGCAGATGTAATACGTGTAGGATCTGTTTTAGAATTTTGTAAAATAATTTTAGTTACCGATGTAGCTCTAATTACACTTAAATCCCAATTATCTTTAATGTCACCTGTTCCTTTCATTGGTACATCATCTGTATGGCCTTCTATCAATACATTGATATCTGAATTTTGTTCCAATACTTTTGCTACATTTTTTAATGCTTCAATTCCTTTTGGTTGAACCGAAGTTTTTCCACTTTCAAATAATAAAGATTCATCCATACTTACATAAACTTTTCCGTTTTTTTGTGTAATGGTTAAACCTTTACCTTCAAAGCCCATTAAAGCATCTTGCAATTTCTTTTTTAAATCAGCAGTTGCTTGATCTTTTTTTCTTAACACGTCTTCTAATTCATTAACACGAGCCTCGCGTTTTTTTAACTCAGCAGATAAGGCATCTAAATCTTGTTGTTGCTTATTTAATTTAAGCTCTAATGCTTTTAGCTCATCTTCTTTTTTCAACAATTGTTCCTGAGTCATTTGTAATTTCCCACTTAGGCTAGCATTATCTTTTTCTGAACCCACTAACATACGATTGTATTTATCTAATAGTTGGTCATTAACCATATTTAGTTTATCATATTTATTAGAAAGTAATCTTAAGTTAGTACCTAATATTGCTGTATCTCTTTGCAGACCCGCTAAGTCTTTTTGTTCTTTTGCAATAGTTTCCTTCATTTCTGCATTTTTAGCCTCCAACTCGGTTACATTTTTTTTAGCAGAAGAAGCTTCTGTTTCACAAGTTGATAATTTTGCTTTTGTTTCTTCCATTAATCGTTGTGGTACACAAGATGATAATGCAATTAAAACAATACAGATAGGTAATAGACTTATTTTCATTATAATATATTTTACAACAAAAATAAATGTATAAGTCCAAAATATGTTACATCTAAATTGTATTTATTAACAAAAGGGATTTGTTAAAATTTTGATTATTTCGCTAGTAATGCTTTATCAATACGGGCCGAAACAATATCTGCTAACTGAGCAAAATAGGTATTGATAATTTTCGCAGGATTATTAACATTAGCAGGCAAACTTACCTCAGCAATACCCGAATTAATTTCCTTAGCATCTACTGTATAAACGGTATAATGCAAAATAATTTTACGAGCAGGATTAGTATTTAAATCTCCTGGAATTCCATTTAAAGCTTTAATATCTAACTCATTAAAAAATAAAAACAAATCTGTTTTATATTTCCCACTTAAATAAGGCACTACAGTAGCGCTTTTTATCCAGGCATTCATAAAACGAGCATCACTGTTACTTTCAACAGTTAATTGGCCATTATTAAGTGTTTTGGTTTCTTTTTCTTTAACAGGTGGTTTATAGTTATTTTGATCTGGAACTTTTAAATATTGATAAGACAGATACTGGTAAACGTTTTCTAAATCTTTTTTTGTTTTTATAGTATCATCTAATAAATCAACTACGGATAATTTAGATTTTAATTTCTTATAAAATTGTTCATTTAAACCATCGCGCATAGTTGCTTTAATTTGTTTGGCATTGAGTTTCGATTCTTTATTTATCATAAAATCAATCTCACTTAAATACATGCGATTTTCGAAAGGAATCAACATTATTTTATGCTTTGAATTAGCAGGCGCTACCGCGGGCTTATTTCCAGAATTAATGGTTTTGTCTTGACCTTTTACAATTAGACACAAGACAAAAGATACAAGACAAAAGATTGATCTCATGGTATATTTGAAATTTAATTCTCTCATCTAAACTATAATGTAATTCTTAATAAAAGTTACTTGAAAAAATGCACAAAATCGTTTAAGTTGGCATAAAGCATTAAGAATAACAATATTCCCATTCCTACATATTGTGCATAGGTTAACACTTTAACGCTTGGCGCGCGACGTGTAATCATTTCATACAATGTAAATACTACATGTCCGCCATCTAAAGCCGGAATTGGCAATAAATTCATAAATGCCAATACTATCGATAAAAATGCTGTACGATTCCAAAAATCTTCCCAAATCCATTCTTCGCCAAACATTTTACTCATTGATTTAAAGCCGCCAATGTGCTTGTAACCACCAGTACTTGGAGTAAATATTTTTTTAAACTGACGGTAATATTTATCTAATTCTTCAAATGTTTTTGAAACTCCTGCTGGAAATGATTCGAAGAAACCAAACGTTTTAGTTTCAATAGAAATCAAACCAGCTTTTTCAAGATCTAGAACCCCAATTCTAGCATCAATAAGCCCCCTCGAATTTACTTTTAAGGGAATTGTCAATTTTTCGGTGCCTCTTTCAACATTTATAATTACTGTTTGATTTGGAAATTTCTTTAAATTAGTAACTAATTCATCTCTATAATTAACCAAAATTGAATCGTTAATTGCTACTATTTTATCATCTTTTTTTAGTTGGACATCTTTGTTGATTGACTCTGGAGCAAATTCTATAAACTGAGCAGGAAGCCTAGGCATTCCGAATCCGAATTTTTCAGAAGAAGCGATTTGGTCAATAAAATTATCTGGTAATATAATTTCAACCTTTTTACCATCTCTTAAAACTTGAACTTTTTCTCCAAGTAAAATATCAATTCTTAAGTTATCCCAATATTTTACTTCCTTTCCATCTACCGAAATTATTTTATCTCCTGATTTGAATCCAACCGATAATCCCAATGAATCTGAACAATCAATACCGTTTTTTAAACTACTCATTGGCACCTTTTTCTCATTCCAAGTAAACAATATCATCGCATAAATAATAAATGCTAATAATACATTCACAATAATACCGCCTAACATCACAATTAAACGTTGCCAAGCTGGATGCGCTCTAAACTCCCATGGTTCAGCCGGTTTATTCATTTGCTCGGTATCTAAATTTTCATCTATCATACCAGCAATTTGCACGTAACCGCCCATTGGAAACCAACCAATACCATATTCGGTATCGCCTATTTTCTTTTTAAATAAAGCAAAATTTAAAACGCCTGGTAGCGGAAATAAAAAATCGAAGAACATGTAAAATTTATCAACGCGTATTTTAAACATACGTGCTGTAATAAAATGTCCGAACTCGTGCAATAAAATAAGCAAGCCTAAGCTTGTAATAAATTGTGCGATGTTAATAAAAGTACCCATACTATATTTAGTGTTTAGTTATTAGTGGTTAGTTTTTTGTTGAATGATTAGTGTTGGAGCGTTTTTAAAAGCTCTTGTGTTAAAATTCTTGTTTCTTTATCGCATTGGATATAATCTTCGATGCTTGGTGTTTTAATAAATGGCATTTTATCCATGGCTTTCGCAATCACATCACTCATTTCTAAAAAACCCACTTTATCTTCTAAAAAAGCTTGTACCACAATTTCGTTTGCAGCATTTAAAACGCAAGGCATGCTACCGCCTTTTTCCATTGCTTTAAAAGCCAATGCTAAGTTAGTAAAGGTTTCTGTATCTGGCTTCTCAAAAGTGAGTTGCGGATAGTTAAAAAAATCAAAACGAGGGAAATTTGTTTTAATACGTTGCGGATAAGTAAAGGCATACTGAATAGGTAATTTCATATCAGGTAAACCCATTTGTGCTTTCATACTACCGTCTTCAAACTGCACAATACTATGTACAATACTTTGAGGATGAACAATAACATCTATCTGCTCTGCTTTTAAATTAAATAACCATTTGGCTTCAATTACCTCAAGCCCTTTATTCATCAAGCTGGCCGAATCGATGGTTATTTTTGCTCCCATGACCCAATTTGGATGTTTTAAAGCCTGTGCTTTTGTAACATTTGCTAAAAATGCTCTATCTTTTCCTCTAAACGGACCGCCACTAGCCGTTAAATATATTTTTTCGATTTTATTTTCAAATTCGCCAACTAAACATTGAAAAATAGCAGAGTGTTCAGAATCTACAGGATATAAATTAACCGCATTTTCGTAAGCTAATTTGGTTACAATATCGCCCGCTACAACTAATGTTTCTTTATTAGCAAGAGCAATGGCCTTTTTATATTTAATAGCGTTGATAGTAGATGCTAAGCCTGCATAACCAACAATAGAAGCTAAGACAGTGTCTACGGTTTCCATCTCTACAATTTGTTCCATTGATTTTGCCCCTGCAAAAACCTTTACATCATGAGTAAATAAAGCCTCTTTTACATATTGATACTTGCTTTCGTCGCCAATAACAACCGCATTGGGCTTAAACTCAATGGCTTGTTTTATTAATAAATCAGCATTTGAATTTGCTACCAAAACCTCAGCCTCAAAATGAGTTGGATTATCTCTGATAACCTCTAAAGCCTGAGTGCCAATACTTCCTGTACTACCCATAATGGCAATACGTTTTGGTTCTTTTTCTTGATTTGGTTTTTGATTCATTTAGCCCGTAAAAATGGCGAAAATTTTAGGATTACGGAAATATTCTTTTAACCGCAAAGAACGCGAAGAAATACTGCAAAGAACACAGAGTAACTACATAAAACAAACTATTTTCAATAATCTTTGTTACTTCTTTGCGAACTCTGCTAAAAAAAATAACTTTGCGTGCTTTGCGGTTAAGCAACCAAAAATATGAAACATAAAACAGCCATCTTACTTTTACAATTAGGAACTCCCGATAGTCCAAAAAAATCGGATGTTAGAAAATACTTAACCCAATTTTTAAATGATGAGCGAGTTATTGATATTCCTTGGTTAGCTAGAACGTTACTAGTAAATGGTATTATAGTTCCGTTTCGTTCGGGTAATTCATCTAAACTATACAAGGCTATTTGGGACGAAAAAACAGGCTCTCCTTTATTAAAACATACTTTAGACTTACAAAAAAAATTACAAGTAGCAGTTGGCGAAGATATAAAAGTAGAAATGGCTATGCGTTACCAAAGCCCAAGTATGGAAAGTGTTTTGGGACGTATGAAAAAAGAAGGCTATCACAAAATTATTGTATTTCCTTTATTTCCTCAATATGCATCAAGTAGCACTGGTAGCGCTTTACAAGAATTTATGCGCATTGTTAGCAAATGGTGGGTGATACCAGAAATAAAAATGATTAGTCAGTACTTTGATAATCAAGATTACATCAATTGCATTATAAACAGAGGAAAACAGCACGATATGAGCAAATACGATCATATTATTTTTAGTTACCATGGTTTACCCGAAAGACAAGTTGATAAAGTGTATGAAGATGGTTATTTGTGCAAAGACCATCATTGCGAAGATGAATTAACGGACGTTAATTATTATTGTTACAAGGCGGCTTGTTACCAAACAACAAAAGCTGTTGTAGAAAAATTAAATATACCTGAAGGGAAATACACCTTAAGTTTCCAGAGTAGATTAGATAATAAATGGTTAACTCCCTTTAGCGATAAAGTAGTAGAAGAATTAGCAAAAAAAGGAGCTAAAAACTTATTGGTATTTTCTCCAGCTTTTACAGCTGATTGCTTAGAAACCATTTATGAAATTGGTACTGAGTACCAAGAAATATTTCACGAACACGGTGGAGAAAAAATACAATTAGTAGACAGTTTAAATAGTGGCGATGATTGGGTGGAGACGATTAAGAAAATAACTATCGGGTAATATCTGAAACTACTATTTTTTTCGTCACCATCATTTTATCTTTACTATAAATAGAAACATAATATAAGCTGTTTGCAATATTTTGCAAATCAACTCTTATGTTATTATAGCCTTTTATCACTGCTATTTGTTTAACTTCTACCAATTGTCCTAAAGCATTATGAACTTGTAACTCTAACGCTTGATCGGTTAAAGAATTAACAATTACTCCAACTTCATTAGTTCCATTATTTGCAATTAATATATTTTCATTAATATCATCACAAGCATTAATAGCTATTATTTTAGAAGTGTTTTTTGAGCCATTAACATCTGTTGTTATTAATCTGAAATAGGTAATATCTGAAACAGAATTACTAACATATTTATAGCAATGTTTAATAGTAGTTGTACCGTTACCAAATACCTGTCCAACAGAATAAAAATTAACACCATCTGTTGATTGTTCAACGGTAAAATAACTATTGTTTGTTTCGGATGCTGTACACCATTCTACCACAATATTATGGTTTACGCATGTTGCTTTAAAATCAATCAATTCAACAGGTAAGGGTGCTAAAGCCAAAGATAAAATCCAAGGACAAAAGCTATTTAAATTACTCGCCAGTACGCTGCCAACTCCTGTTGTAACAGAAGCTGCGCTGCCAATAGTACCGTTTCCAGGAAGCCATTGTATGCCATCCCAATACTGTGCGCCAATCATTGCTCCAGCAAAATATAAAGGATCGTTTAATGTGTTTTCAGAACCTCTATAACTAAAAGTTGCATCTGCTGTTACAGGATGACTATTTGTAATGTCCCACCATCTATCAATAACAGATGGTATGGTACCATCAGGAGAAGTTGGTGGATTTGGTGAATACATATTATTGACAGCCGCCACATTACTGACTCCTGCCCATGGTAAATTATCGGCAGATGCCGTTGCGCGAGTTGATACATCTACATAAGCAGAAGCATTGGTCATGGCAGTTGTTATGTTAAAAGTAAAAGGAATATATGAGCCAGCAACTCCAAATGGATATACTTTAGAACCACCAACCGTGCGATGATACCACCTAATAATACTGGGATTAACGGCTAAATTTGTTTCGCTAATGATGTAGCCGCTTGAGCGAGTGATAGCACCTACGGCACTATTAGTAATATCTATTCTATTACTATTTAAATCTAAAGTTGATGCGCCAACAGATAAAACACCCGTAAATGTTGCTTGGCCACCAACTGTAGTTTGATTAACCGCCAAGGTTTTAATACCGTTGCCAGTTAATGATAAATTATAAAAGGCAGTTGCTGCCGAGCCTCCAATACTTTGTGCATTGCCTGCCAAAACTACTCCACCACCATCGGGTGTTGCAAAACCATTATTAGTAGAGTTATTTGTCCAGTTTTTTAATAAAGTAATTGTTGATGTTGAACTGGCCGTAATAGAACCTGTACCTGTAGTAAAATAATTGCCATTAGTTACATTATCAATGTACATTTGGGAAGCACCCGAAAATACAATATTTGCTCCATTGTTATAAAGGCCTTGAGAGAAAAAACTCAAAGAAACTAAACTTAAAATAGCTGTATATAATATGTGGATAATTCTAAAAATCATTTATCTAATCAATTTATTTTTCGGTAGTAGTTTTTTTTGTTGGTCTAAAAAGTTTTTCGTTCTCTTTTGCTTGAGCTTCTTTTAAAGTTTTCCTACCTGTTAATTCCTCATCTACAGCATCATGTCTTACATTTTGACCATCATACCAGATAGGAGTTCCATTCGTAGAAGTGTTATTATCATTATGCATTACACCATTCATATTAACTTCATATTGATTACTTAAAACATCTGCTTCTGTAAACTCTGTAGCTTGTTTTAAAGTGCCCGAAATAATAAAACTTACAGCTACGTTATGAGTGCCATTATTAATTTCATTAATTGTGAAACCATTTTTAGAAATATTATCAATATATACACCGTTACAATTTCCCATTGACGTTGCAGTAATTACTAACGAAGTTAAATCACATAATTCAGTTAATTTTTTATCGAAAGAAACAGTTGCTTGTCCATTAACTAAATTCACTTTTCCTTTAGAGGTCAATTCATTCGTTAAAGCAGTGGTAGCATAACTAGCAATTCTCTTATCAGAAGAAGAGCTATTATTTAATTGAACAAACTTATCATTTGTGATAGTATTTCCATGGACATATACGCCATATTTTTGACCAGAAAAATTAGTTCCATAAACTAAACCCTTTACCCAGCCTCCCATTACTCCACCATAAATACCTAAACCGATGTGAGAATCTGGGTTATTAAATATTTCGTTGTTTATTGAATTATTTGCCATTCTTCCTGCTGCCACACCAGTAAAATAACCCGTTCCAAATCCATAAACTGAGTAATCTAAACCGCTACTAGCATAATACCCTAAAGCTCCATTAATTCCAAAATCATATCCCATTACTCCCCCACTTCTAATAGAAACACCACCAGATCCATAAACACCAAATTTATAGCTTCCCGCTGATGCTGCGGTAACTCCACCTGCACCATTAACTCCGTTTATAGTATTTGCAAAACTTGTACCAGCGACATTAGTACCTATTAACCCTCTTACTCCTGCACCTTGCGCATTAGTACCATAATATTCACCTTGAACACCTGCGTAAAGTGTTGTTCCACTAGTTATTTGACCATATACTCCAGCACCATCAAAGGCAGAATAACCATTTGCAGCCCAAGGAAAGGTAACATTCCCAACAGCATTCATTAAATCCCCTGCAAGAACTGTATTAATTGTTCCCACAAAAAATTCACCTAAATTTGAAAAGCGTCCTCTAACTAAATTATTTGTAACAAAATCTACATGACTACTTGTTGAAGTTCCAAAATAACCTATCGATCCAGCTGCTCCAATAGCGTTTGTTGTAGCTGTAGAACTACCAACTTGCCAGCCTGTACCAGTTAATCTTATCCATGCAGCGCCACTCCAATAATAATAACCAGGTGTAACAGCATTAGCTGTTCCAGCACCTGCAGTTGCCGTATTGTATACTATAAGTGAGGTTACAGGTGCCGTTATTGGGCCAGCTAACGCAATAGATGTTAATGCAACCCTAGGAATTAAGAGTCCCTTATCGGTTGCTGTAATATCTAAAATTGCTGAACTTGCTGGTGAGATTACTCCAACACCAACTCTAACATCCGAAGTAGCACCATTTGTACCATTTACACCTCCTAGTATTAATACATCACTAGCTCCAGCTAAAGCATTGGCTCCCACCGCAGTAGCATTAGTATACGCAGAGTTATTAATAGATGCATTATAACCTATAAATGTATTATAACTCCCATTGCCAGTGGCAAGATTATTTGGTGTTGTTCCGCTTCCTGCACCATAACCTAGCGCGGTATTGCCAGTTCCTGTGCCGCCTGGCAAGCCTTGTAAAGCAAACATACCAACGCCCGTGTTGTTTGACGTTGCGCTCCAATTTGCTCCAGCATTTACACCTAAAAATGTATTGTTACTTCCTGATAAATTGCTTCTCATTGATCCATAACCTATTGTGGTATTAAAATTACCAGTTGCACTAGTTGTAAAAGTTAAATAACCAACAGCCGTATTAAATGTCCCTGCGGCATTAGCTATACCTGAATTTGTACCAAAAAATGAATTGCCTGTACCTGTAGTTACTAAACCAGCTTGATAACCAAAAAAGGTTTGATTACTTGCAATATTTATCTTACCACCTTGTATATTATTTACTCTAAACTGCAGATCTACGTTATCTGTTGTTCCTAAAAAATTAGTCCCGGCAACGGTTCCTGCATTACCTAGTAAAGCCCATTCTCTTCCGCCACTTCCAGAAAATGCGACCCATTTTGCTCCATCCCAATAGTAAAAACCCGGTAATACATTATTGGGTGCTACGCCAGCTGTAGCAGTGTTATAAACAATTAAGGATAGTGCAGGAGCAACAACGGGTGCTGCAACTGTTACGTCCGACAACGCAAAACGAGGAACTAACAAACCTTTATCAGTTGCAACAATATCAAGCATGGCACTGGCTACTGGGGCAGCACCAGTTGAGTTAATACCCACATTTTGTGCAATGATTGATGTAGAGATACCAAGTAGCGTAACTAAAAATATAAATAATGTTTTCATGTGGGATAGATTAATAAATATAGAGTACATTAAACTTAATTTTTTAATTCTCATTTATCAAATAATTTTAATAAATGAGAATTAAGTTTCACTCGGCCTAAATCGATATTGTACTCAAGCAAAAATATATAGGCTATTAATTCGTCGATAAAAAATTCAGTTTAAAGTGTTAATTAACTTTATTTATACTTATTTTTTAGAAATCATTTATGAAATTGGGACTGAATACCAGGAAATTTTTCATGAACATAATGGAGAAAAAATACAGTTAGTAGATAGCTTAAACAGTGTCGATGATTGGGTGGAGACGATTAAGAAGATTGTGCTTATAGATTAGAAGTCTTATTCATTTAACAAGATTTCGACTTCCTTTTTTAAAACTGGGATATGGTTTATGACAATACTCCAAATCATATCGTCAGATATCGAATCGTAACCGTGAATAATTCGATTTCTTGTATCTACAATTTTTCTTGAATTAGTTAGTTCAATGCCTTGATTTTTTAGCAAAATTCGATTCATCGCTTCTCCTATAATTTCAATATTTCTCTCAATGGCACGTTTTGTGCGCAAATCATTAATGTATTCAGAAAATAATTTTGGTCTATCAATAAAATAGCTTTCTATTTCATTAATAGAATTTAAAATATCGTATAGCCAAGTTTTTATCTCAATATCCATAAACCAATTGCCTTTGTTCGTTTACAGCCCTTTTGAAATATGGATTTTTAATGGCTTGCTCTTCTAAAAGATCTATCGTTCGGTGTAATAAGTTTTGCAAAGAAAATTTTAAATCAAAATAATTATCAGCATAGTTATTTAAATCTACTGAATCGAAATCAACAATTAAATCAATATCGCTTTTTTCGTTAAATTTTTCTGTAAGAGCTGAACCAAAAATGTATAGGCGTTTTACTTTGTGTTTTCTACAAAGTATTTCGATATCATTTTTATAGTTTTTCATTGGGAACATATAACAAATATACATTTTTTTAGCTTGAGAAAAAATATTTAGAAAACGATAAAACAACTATTTAGAAACCATTTATGAAATTAATACAATTAGTGGAGAGTTTAAATAGCGGCGATGATTGGGTGGAGACGATTAAGAAAATGACTTTAAAATAGCTACTGTCATTTAACATTATTCTACGTGTGCATCAGAGTTTAACAAAATTATTCTCCGCAGAATAATCCTATCAAAAAACACAAATAACCTATCAAAATGATAGGAATTACTATATTTGTGATAGGATTATTTATTATGACTCAAAACAGGGAACAGGAAATTTTTAGGATCATTTTTCAAAATGGTCCAATTAGTATTTCAGAGATTCAAAATTTGATTTCCGAAAAATTATCTATTCCAACCCTCAATCGCGCACTAGCAAAACTAAAAGCTAAAGGCAGTATTGCGCCCATAGGTAAAGGGCCAAGTCTTAAATATATGCCAAATTTGCATAATATGCTAACTGCCAAAATTGATGTTGATTCATTTTTTAAAGTAGATATAGATGACCGTAACATTATCGAACTTTACAATCCAAATATTATTGAAACGATTTCTGGCATTGAAATATTTACAAAAAATGAGTTAAAATTTTTAAGTGCATTAAAAACTGATTTTCAAAAAAAAATAAAAAAAGCTTCTACTATTCATTACACAAAAGAGTTTGAGCGTTTAATGATTGAACTTTCGTGGAAATCATCTCAAATTGAAGGTAATACATATGATTTACTTGATACGGAGCAATTACTAAAGCATAATATAATTGCCCCAAACCATTCTAAAGAAGACACTCAAATGTTGCTTAATCATAAAACAGCTATTGAGTACACCTTTAACAACAAAGATTTGTATAATGAATTAGCCATTGGTAAAATAATTGATATACATACCCTGCTTACTCAAAAAATGGGTATTTCAAAAAAATTACGCAAACATCTTGTGCGCATTACAGGTACTAAATATTTACCGCCTGATAACGAATTTATTATTCAGGAGGCTTTAGAAAAACTTTGTGACTTAATTAACAACAAGCAAACCGATTTTGAAAAAGCATTTTTAACTATTTTACTCATTAGCTACATACAACCATTTGAAGATGGTAACAAGCGCACTGCACGCCTTACAGGTAATGCGGTTTTAATGAGCAACCATAATTGTCCGCTATCTTTTAGGAGTGTTAGTGCAACAGATTATAAAAAAGCCATTTTGCTGTTTTATGAACTTAATAATATATCGGCCTTTAAAGATATTTTTATAAACCAATACCAATTTGCCGTGCAAAATTATTTTTAAACCTCAACTAATTAAGGAGCTTTTACAGCTGATTGTTTAGAAACCATTTATGAAATTGGTACTAAGTACCAGGAAATTTTTCATGAACATAATGGAGAAAAAATACAGTTAGTAGGCAGTTTAAATAGTGGCGATGATTGGGTTAATAAGATAAAAAAGATAAGTTTAGCATAAATATATATAGAACACATATTTATATTTTATAAATTAGTAGATTGAAAACGTTATTTAGAATATGTTTTACTTAGACTTTAAAACTTTTAACATGTTCTATATCCTAATTACTGATTTGTATAAAAATAAAATTTTATTTTAGTGCGTTATTATCTATTCTATATAGCATTTGTTGAGGGAATGCTTGTGTTGGCGACTGAATTACTAGGAGGTGCTGTTATAGTGCCGTACTACGGAAATGGATTAACTGTATGGACATTTGTTTTAGGAATTACAATGTTTTCATTAGCAACTGGATATTGGGCAGGCGGCTGGCTTGTGAAAAAGATAGAGCCGTTACGAGCTATTGGAATTCTGTTACCACTTATTATTATATTTATTAATTTCATCCCCTCAATAGCCTTTTGGGCTTTTCAGGAGAATACTAAAATAAATTTTGAGTGGTTAATTTTAAGGGGATTACTTCCAGTGTTTTTTATCCCATTATTATTACTAGGAATTCTGTCAACAGTTATAGTACAAGGAGTTTCTAATACAGGAGTTAATTCGGGAAATGCTAGCTCTAAAGTTTATGGAATTTCGACTATATCTGCTATAATAACTGCTATTAGCATAGGTTTATATTTTCTTGAATCAATGCAACTTAAAACCTCTATTTTTATTTTCTCTCTAATTGGTATTTTTGGCGCTATTCTCTTACCTCAAACTAAATTATGGAGCTCTTTAAGATTATTTAGCATGTTAACAGTTCCACTTTTACTCTTATTTTATATCAGTGGAAACCAAATAGGTATTAAAAATGATAGTCGAACTCAAACTCTTTATAAGAATAATGGAATTTTAGGAGAAGTAAAAATAACTTATGATATCCCTTCAAAAACTAAAGCGCTTTACGTTAATAATTCATTGCAGTCCACACTAGGAGATAATGGATATGCATCATTACCTTATGTGAAATTTATCTGTTATTTTCTTTCACACCGGAGCAAAACGGATAAGGTTTTATTAGCAGGTTTGGGAGGAGGGAATATCATTCGTGATTTGCACTCTATGGGTTTTCCAGTTGACATTATTGAACTTGACGAACGTGTGGTTAATGCTTCCGTTAAGTATTTTGGTCTCGATTTGAAAGGCACAAGACTTGTAATTGATGATGCTCGTCATTACATAAACACATCAAAAAACAAATATGATATAATTGTTTTAGATCTTTCATTAGGAGAGACTATTCCGTCAAATGTATATACATTGGAATCGTTTCAAAAGATGAACCAGTTACTAAACGAAAATGGAATTATTGTCTTACATTTATTTAGTTCCGAGAAGGGTTCAAGTATTAATAGTATACGTTCATTGGGTCGAACTATGCAAGAAGCAGGATTAAAAGTTAATTTACTTAATACTCAAATAGAACCCGTTTTACCTTCACCCTATATTTATATAGCTTCAAAAAAAATTCTTGATTTTAATACAAATACTTACTCGTTATATAATGCAAGTGGTAATAGAATATTTCCTGGTTCCAATTCAGATTTAAGAAATTTTGATTTTAAAGAAGGATTAATACTTACAGATGACCGTCCAATGCTGGAAGTTTATCAAAAAGATATTGTTTCTTATTTCCGGAAAAGTTATATTAGAGAATCTAAGAAAAGGATGAAGTAATCCTCGTTTTTCTTGAAAAAATTATTATTGCCAATAACATTAGAAGACCCATAATAATGCAAGCGTTTCTTATGCCGTAAAAAGGTATAATATAAAGTCCAAACAAAAAAGTTCCAGTAATCCCGCCATATGTTGAAATAGAATATATCTTGCCTGCAATACTTCCATGTTTTTGGTGAGTATCAACCTGAGTTAACAATTCAATGACAATAGGCGAAAATATACCATACATAAATACTAACGGAAAAACAAATAATAAACAGTACAAAACTAAACCTAAATTGGCTTGAAACTCAAGAAGTTTTTGGATAAAAATAAATCCAAAAAATGGAAGTATAAATGAAAATAAGGTTGCAATACTTGCAATAATATTGAATGAAGTTAATAAGTTAATTTTTGAACGCGTTAAATATCCACCAGTAAAATATCCACCAGCAAGGCCTGCCAATGTTAAAGCAATAAGTATGGCCCATACATCCATGGTTACTCCATACCCAGCAGAAATAATTCGTGATGTTATAAGTTGAAGGCTCATCAGTGAAGAACCTTCAATAAATGCTATAAAATAAAAAGGGAATAATCTCAATTTAGTAAATCAACCATAAAAAAATTATTTTATAAATTTCAAACTCACGACATCATTATCCATATAAATTCTGCCAAAATACAAGCCTTTCTGAAATTCAGAAAAATCAAATTGTAATGAATTACCACCATTTGTAATATCAATAGACTTATCAACAACCACTTGACCTAACATATTGGTAATTACCATATTTGCCTGTCCTGATTTTGTAGCGTTAAAGAAAACACTCACTTCATCATTAACAGGATTTGGCAATATAGTCACATCCTCAATACTAGCCTTGGCAACTATAGCAACTGGATCATATTCTTTAGAACTTCCATTTAAATCAAATTGAACTAACTTATAGTATGTAACTCCAGTTTCTAATTTTTGTGAATCATTTAAACGATATTCTCCACCCGTTACAATATTTTGAGCAGAAACACTGCCTACTAAGTCATATTTTATAGCATCATGGCTACGCATTACCTGAAAATGTGATGTATGATTCTCGCTAGCAGTTTTCCACTGTATTTGAGCATTTCGTTTATCATCAACTTCCCCTCTAAAATAAATCATCTCAACTGGCAACAGAACTGTATTAGTAGCAGAAATATCATAATAACAGTTTGCACCTCCATTTCCGTCCAAAGCAACATAATAGGATGCACCAGGTGTTGCATTTGCTAAAGTTGCAGAAACGCTCCCGCCAGATCCATTTGCGCAACCTAAGTTAGTTAAACTGCCACATGTACCACTAAAATATCCAATTTGAAATCCCTCTCCTCCACCTGCACAATCAATGTTTGCAGTTGTAATTACAACATTACATGGGGAGCCACAAGGATTTGCTGCTGTGAACTGATACCAAACCGTATTTTCGAGGGAGCCAGCACATAGTTGTGCTGGAGCAGGGTCAGTTGCGCCTTCAGTTGCGCAAGCGTTATTATAATTATCAGGAGTTGCATCAATACCAATAGCACCTGCACATGCATCATTAGGAGGGACTTCTGCATAATAACAAAAATTCAGTGAAGAGGCATAAGCATCATTAACTTGCATACGTAAAACATAGCAAGTATTGGCAGTTGTTAAATTTACCCCAGGATCATTACCAGCTGTTGACCAGAATCCAGCCCCACCAGTTGAACCACCACCAATGGTATTACATATAACAGAACCACCAACCAATGCGCAACCAGCAGTATATAAGGCAGCCATCCATTCAGCTGATGAGCTAACATTGATATTAAAGTTTACACAGGTATTAGAGGCATCTGTACAGAATTTGTAATAGTAATTGGAATAACCCATACCAGCTGTCCCTGTACACATACCACCAGCATTTTGTGCAAAGTCAGTAGGATTAACACATGTTGTAGCTGTTGTGGGTGTACCCAAATTAGTAGCTCCTGCGCACGTAGAGCCCTGTGCATTAATAATGAAAGGCGCTAACATAAAAAATAAAATAATTAAAATTTTCATAGTTATTAATTTTGCTTTGGCGTATAAATAATTGAAAGAGTTGTTACTCCAGTTTTTTGAACCTTAGTATAGATTATTTTATCGTATATATACATTAGTGTCATGCCACTTGTAGTTGGGTTATTTGTCCCCTCATCTAAAGAATCGGCCGAAATCGCTACTTTTTTAATTAAATCAAGATTTTCTCTTACTACTAAAGTATTAATTATGTTTCCATTTTCATCATACTTAGTTAAACCTTGATTTTCAGGAGTTGAAATAGTTCCGGTTGTTGCAGAAGTATTAATAGTAGGTAAAGCAACTGCATTTACAGGTGATATATTTTGTACAGTTTGAGGATTTACAGAAGATGCAACATTAGTTGATTGTACTTGCCCAATAATTAAATTTTGCATCAGAAACAAAACAAAAAATAGTATTATTTTTTTTATCGAATTCATCTTATAATATTTTGTAAAAAGTTTGTAAAAAGCGTTATACCAAAGTTAGTGAGATTTCTGATAATTGCAAATAAATGAGCATTTTAAAAGAAAATCTTACATATTTAACATTTCTATGATTTATTAAAAAAAACATTACAAAACCCAGTATTACGTGGATAAACAATTATATTCTGTATTTTTGGGTCTGTTACTAAACTATTTGTTTACTAAATACATAAGGCCATTCACTCAATAAATACATATCTAAAAAAGTACAGTTATTTTAGTTTATTTTACTCAAACTCCAATAAAATAGGCTTTCAGCATAAAATGATGGTGTCTAACCTAAAACCATTTACTAATTTTAACAATTCAAAAGCTCAAATATGTTTTTTAAACTATGATTTAAAGAATGAAATAGAGTTTTTTAGTGAGAAAAGTAACAACCCACTTCAATTTCCGAAACAATTATTTATTGATGTTGAGAAAGAAATAAATTTTGATGAAATAATTTTTGATGATATAAAACCATTACAGACTATAAACATTAAGGCCACCGTTACTAAAGAAGATTATATAAAAAACGTAAATGCTTTAAAACATCATATACAGCAAGGTGATATTTACGAAATAAATTATTGTATGACGTTTGAAGCATTTGATGTTAGCATAGATCCATTAAGTATTTATCAAAAACTAAATGCCATCAGTAATGCCCCCTACTCTGCTTTAGCAAAATTTGATAAACAATACATCATCTCATCGAGTCCTGAATTATTTTTAACCAAAAAAGGAAATACTTTAATAACCAAGCCAATTAAAGGGACCGCAAAGCGTGGTTTAACAGAGGATGAAGACGTTGCTATTAAAGAAAGCCTCAGATTAAATTTAAAAGAACGTACCGAAAATGTAATGATTGTGGATGTTGTAAGAAATGATTTATCTCGCATTGCAAAAAAAGGAAGTGTTACCGTTAAAAAATTATGTGATATTGAATCATACCAACAAGTTCATCAAATGGTAAGTACAGTAAGTTGTGATTTAAAGGATAATACATCTTTTAACGATATTATACAGGCCACTTTTCCGATGGCAAGCATGACTGGTGCTCCTAAAATAAGAGCTATGCAACTCATAGACGATTATGAAGTCTATAATCGTGGGCCATATTCGGGAGCTTTAGGTTATATAGATGAAAAAGGCGATTTTGATTTAAGTGTTTTAATAAGAAGTATTTTTTACGATGATAAAACACATTATTTAAGTTTTACTGTAGGAAGTGCCATTACTGCCTTGTGTAACCCAGAAGATGAATATGAAGAATGTATGCTAAAAGCCAAAGCCATGATGCAGGTACTACAAACCTAAACAAATTAGATACATAGTTGTTCGATAAATCAGATATTATTGCCATTAAAAGGTCTTTTTTAACAACCAAAAAGTAAATATTTGTTACATAGATAAGTTTTATTCTTATTTTCGTGCGACAAAAAAATAATTATTTCATTTACAACAATATACAACTTAAAAAAAGGGAACTAGTCATGAAACCTTACATAACATTTTTGTTGGTTATTTTTTCTTTCTCCTATTTTTCTCAAAATGTTGGTGTTAGTGCAACGAGTAGTTTTACGCCACATGTAAGCGCTATGTTAGATGTTGATGTATCTTCTTTAGGAGCGTCTGCAAAAAAAGGATTGTTAATTCCT
>JBKJPW010000215.1:0-6336 GCA_046594225.1 Bacteroidia bacterium | reverse complement strand
ATTTCGTTAGGGTTAGAAGGATTGATTGAAATATCGCTGATACGAGTAATAGGCAAATTATCTGTTAAGGGCGTCCATGAAACACCATTATTGGTGGTTTTCCATACACCGCCTTGGGCTACACCAACAAAAAAAGTATTGGCATTGGTTGGATGAAAAGCGATACAGTTAATACGGCCAATGCCATTTTCCATATAACCTGTTTGGTTATTAGGTAAAACATTTGGACCAAAAGGCGCCCATGCTGCTGAGGCATTATTTTGTGTTTGTTGTTGTTTGAAGTTAGCCATATTAATAGCTTCGTTTACATATTCATCAAAACCTGCAGGTTCTCCTTGAGTATTAGTATGGAGTTCAGTTTCGTGTTCCCAACGCTTGTATTGTTTCCAATGCTTTTGTTTAGTTAAATCATTACTGTTTTTAAAATCGTTGAATTGAAGTTTCAACTCCTTAAAGGTTAAAGCACGATTGGTTTTATTTTTATAAAATGTTTGTCCGAAAAATAATTGGAAACAAAACAAAAAAGAGATGCTTAAAAAAAGATACTTCATGAAAATTATAATTTATTATCTAAAATTAAAGTTACTGAAAAAATAGCTAGCTTTAACTATTACCAATAGTTTACAAAATTATTTTACAATTCCTCTAAACCCACCCCTACTCTTCTTTTATTCAAACTTTCAGGA
This sequence comes from Bacteroidia bacterium, assembly GCA_046594225.1. GTDB lineage: Bacteria > Bacteroidota > Bacteroidia > B-17B0 > Aurantibacillaceae > UBA4416. Next base: position 5,650 of record JBKJPW010000215.1, on the reverse strand, counting down.
TCAATAACTGGAAATATCGTGAAATTGTATTTAGCGTCATAAGAACCCTGAGTACCATAAATTTGTTTTTCTCCTTGAGCTACTTTCAATTTATCAATAAAAAAAGCCAGTGATTTCCAACTGATATAACCTCTATCGGCCGCTAATATAAATTGATTCACGTATTTTTCTTTAACTGCTAATGGAGCAAAACTTAATATGTAAAATGGAATATTAGCTGATTCGCCAGCAATTTCTTTTGACGGATAGTCAAATACATTTATAATATGCCCTACTCTATCAAACGATAAGCTATCTAAATAATGTAATTGATTTTCGAAATATGTTTTCTTTAAAGAATTTTTAAGATTAGCATTTATACTATCCGTTAACGTGTTATTATGTAAAGCAAATTCTTTATCTATTACATTTAAAACTTCAATTAACGAATCATTAGTTTTAATGTTTTTATCTAAATATTCTGTTTTAATAAGTTTACCTTGTTCGTAGTATTGATTTTTAACCAATATTCCGCTGTCGCTATACGACTGCCATTTTCCATAAAAATAATAATGGACTCTATCTGGTAAATTTTCTAAACGAGCATTACCTTTTAATTTTACTTTTCCGTTAGGATAGTAAAAAGTGGTTTTCATTTTTTTGAAGCGATTGATTTCTCTTCTATCTAAAATGCCTTGGTTGTTGTAGAAATAACATCTACCTGAAGAAATGCCTTTTTTAAATCTTCCCTCAAATGATTTAATATTTTTAGCAGAATCCATGTAAGTAATCCATTTACCGGTTCGGTGTCCCTCTTTATTTAAACGATTAATGGCCTGTGACGATACTTGTAGAGAAATAAGAGAAACCAAAAAAATAATGACAACAACTTTCATTGAACAATTTTATAATTTAATTCCAATAATTGTAACGTCGTCTACCTGCTCTAATTTGCCTTTCCAAATCGTGAAAGCATCGTTTAATGCTTGGGCTTGTTCTGCCAAAGTTAGGTAACTATTAGCCACAATAAGGTTTTCCAATTTTTTATATTTGAATTTTTTTCCTTGCGGGCCACCAAACTGATCTTGGTAACCATCCGTCATTAAATAAAAAATAGTTCCTTCCTCATAAGCTATTTCATGCGTTTTAAATGGAACCGGATTTTCACTTTTACCAATTGGTTGTTTGTTGGCTTTTATCTGATGGAGTAAGTTGTTTAAAATATATAATAGCTGATTGTTTGCTCCACTCCACGATATTTTTTTGTTTGCCTTGTCAATACATAATAAAGAAATATCCATCCCGTCATTAATTTCTTCGCCACTTTTTGCAAATGTTTCTAAAACCAATTCGGTTGTTTTATCTAATATTTTTCCAGTGTCGGTTAAATTAAATTCTTTTACTGCTTTATCTAAAGCATTGCAACATACTACGGATACCATAGCTCCTGGCACACCGTGCCCTGTACTATCCGCTGCTGCAATAAATACTTTCTGATCCTGTGTTACATACATCCAATAAAAATCTCCGGCAATAATATCTTTGGGCCTGTACAATACAAAATTTTGAGGTAAATATTTATTCAACTCATTCGCATGCGGCATAATAGCATTTTGAATACGTTTAGCGTAATTAATACTATCAATAATCTCCTTTTGTTTTTCCTCAACTAATAACTTTTGTTTTTCGGTTTCTTCACTTTTCAGGGCAATGATTTTTTTCTGACGCTCGGTTATTTTAAAACGATTGAACAAAAAGACCGAAAACACAAGCACAACAATCAGTAAACCAGCTACAGAGAATATAATGATCTTCTGTTGTTTCTTCTCTTCAAAAGCAACTGCCTGTATTTTTTCTTGCTCAGCCTTTAACTCAGCCTCTTTTTTATCAACCTCGTAAGTTGTTCTGATGTCTCCAAGTTCCTTGCTATTTTCAATGTTATAAATACTATCCTTCAGTTCTCTGTATCTCACATGGTAATTAAAAGCTTCTTCAAATTTTTTAGATTTTGCTTTTAAAAAGGCCAAACCTCTATAAGAGTTGATTTCACTATCTACAAATTTGTTGCGTGACAAGTCTAGTGCTTTATTAAAATAATTTTCAGACTGTTTTAAATCGCCCATTTCGCTGAACATCCAACCCATAGTTACATAATCGGCTGATAAGAATTTATAGTCGCCAATTTCTGTATTTAATTTTACTGAATAATTTGCGTAGATCATCGCATTCGCATAATCTTTTTTATTTCTGTAAGTACCTCCAATATTAGAAAGTACTTTAGCTTCCAGGTGTTTTAACTTAATTTCACGAGCAATAACTAGGCTTTTGTTGTAATAATAAATAGCAGAATCTACTTTGTGTTCGTCGCCCAACATATTAGCATAAATATTATAGCACTTGGCCTCCACTCTTTTATTATTGATTTTTTTTGAAAGATTTAATGCTTTGAATAAATATTTTTTTTGTTGAATAAGCTCATCTAAATTCCCAAATAATAAGGTTAGGGTAAAATAATCGCTTACCAGGCTTTCTTCATCCCCTCTTGCTTCATCAATCTTCAACGCCTTCAAAAAACAATCCAGCGCTTTCGAATACTCTGCTTGGCTTCTGCAGGTTTCTCCAAGATTGGTATAAAAAGTAGACATATGATCTTTGTCATCTAACTTTATTGATTGATCGAGCCCTAACTGAAAGAATTTTCGGGCATTAGGGTAATCACCATTATCATCAAAGGCAATTCCTAATAAATTATAACAACGAATAATAGTGCTATCACAATTAAGTTTACTTGCCAAATCAAGACTTTGCTTTCCAAACCTTATAGCAAGATCATTTTTATGGTTATCCAGTAAAGCTATTCCGATCTCACATAAAAGATCGGCTCGTTTACAATCATGCAAAGAAATACCCACTAAATTTTTTAATGAGTCGATTGTTTTGGTTTGAGAAAAACCAGATTGTAAAAAACTACAGATGAATATAAGATATAGATACCTTAATTTTTGCATATAGCTAAATATACAAAACATTTTCATGAAAAATAAGGAGTTAATTAAAGAGGAATAGCTGGGTTCTCTAGAACATCGATCGTTGTTTTAAAAACAAAAGTCGCTGGGCCTTCCAACCAAATATTGTAGAAGGTGTTTTCTAACACCTTTTCAAATTTTACATTCAGGTTTCCACCTAGCGTTTTAATTGAGCAATTATTTTTATCGGTACTCACACCTTTTAAAGCAGCTACCAAAGCAGCGGCAGTAACACCAGTTCCGCACGACAAGGTTTCATCCTCTACGCCTCGTTCATAAGTACGAACAAATAATTCGTTGTCTTTTTTTTCTATAAAATTAACGTTGGTTCCTTCAAATACAAAGCGGTCGTTATTTCTTATTTTTTTACCTTCCGTAAACACATCAAAGTTCTCAATGCCATTTACAAATTTCACAAAATGTGGTGAGCCTGTATTTAAATAAAAATATCCTTCTCCAACTTCTACAGTTCGAACATCATTCATTTTTAACGAAACCCAGTCATCACTTATTTTTGCTTCATGTATACCATCAATAGCTAAAAAATTTGCGTGAGTTGATACAATTCCTAAATATTTGGCAAAAGCTGTAATACATCTTCCGCCATTACCGCACATGCTGCTTTCGTTTCCATCGCTATTAAAATAAACCATTTTAAAATCAATGCCCGGTTCCAGTTCCAATAGCATCAAGCCATCCGCGCCAATACCAAAGCGTCGGTCGCACAACCATTTGATTTGTTCGGTTGTTAATGAAATTGTTTTTTCACGATTATCAATGAGCACAAAATCGTTTCCTGTACCCTGATATTTGTAGCATTGCAATTGCATAATAATTAATTGATTTTAGCTAATAACTGAGAATCGTTAACTAGTTCCATTGGCTTAAATTCTGTACCAGAAGATATTTTATAAACCACATCATCATTTTTTAAATAATAATTGTCGTCAACTTTGTAGATGGTAATACTACTAAAATCTGACAAGCCGTATAAAATAACTCTGTTACGAGTCATTCTGTAACCTTTAGAGTTTAAAGGCGTTTTCCAGAACTCTACAAAAAACAAATTAGGATACTCTGCGTTTGTAACACCTGCTAACTGGCCTGTTAATGTATCACGTTTCGAATCCGCATCTAAATTAATTACTTTAATATTTTTAACGGACAATAATTCTTCCTGAGCAACATTAACTTCTTCTTCCTTCAACAAAGCATCCACTTCGTTGTAATTAATATTAGGCGAATTTTTTACATTAATCGGAGTTTTTTTATCTGATTTTGTTTCCTTTTTATTTTCAGAACTAGTATTAGATACAGATTGCTCAACAATTTTAATATTGTCAATATTTGGCTTGTTGAACTTCTTTAAGTAATCGTCAATTTTAAATATAAAAAAAGCCACACCAGCTAACAAGCCAATTGATACGCCGAAAACAAAAGATGGTATTTTATATTTAAATCTCATTATAATTTGGGAGACTAAATTTACATAATTTTCTTAAATGGTTTTCAACCATTTAGCTATAGTTTTCAGCAGTTTGTCTAACTGTTACTATTAAAATGAAACATAAATCACGAACTATTTTAACAAAAATTTAGCATAAAAGCTCTAAAAGCCTTGCTGTCGTTAAGTATTGTTAAAAGAAGAATAGAACCATAACTTCTGATGTAATTTTGCGTTATTGATATAAGAAATTAATAAATAAATAACTTTAATATAAATAACTAATATGAAAAAAGTAATCTCATCTCTGTTTGTAGGCGCATTAGGTGGCGCTTTTGCTTTGTTTGGTAATTATTACTTTAATCCCGCTAGTAATAATCAAGCTACAAATTATAATCCTTATTCAACACCTACTCAATTGGCGAGTTATAATAGTTTTGCAGCAGCGGCTAATGCACCCGACTTTGTTACATCTGCCGAAAAAACAGTGAACTCAGTAGTTCACATTAAAACGATTGTAGAACAAAAAAATAATTTAGCCTACGATCCTTTTCAAGATTGGTTTTTTGGTGGAAGACAACGTCAACCAAATATAATGCAAGGCAGTGGAAGCGGTGTTATTATTAGTCAGGATGGATATATTGTAACAAACAATCATGTTGTGAATGAAGCTACAAAAATTGAAGTGGTATTAAATGATAAACGAACTTATGTAGCAGAAGTTATTGGTACTGATCCAAACACTGACTTAGCTTTATTACGTATTAAAGAAAACAGTTTACCTTATGTAAATTATGGAAATTCTGATGATGTAAAAGTTGGCGAATGGGTTTTAGCGGTTGGTAATCCATTTAATTTAAACTCAACAGTTACAGCTGGTATTGTAAGCGCAAAAGGTCGTAATATTAATATTTTAGAACACAATGCGCAGGGCGGAAGTTTAGCGCCAATTGAATCGTTTATACAAACAGATGCTGCTGTAAACCCTGGAAATAGTGGCGGCGCACTCGTTAGCACAACTGGAGATTTAGTAGGGATTAACACTGCAATTGCATCAAATAATGGTTCGTATCAAGGTTATTCATTTGCTATTCCTGTAAATTTAGTAAAGAAAGTTGTTTCAGATTTAATTGAATACGGAACGGTACAGCGTGCCTTTATTGGATTAAGTATTCAAGATATTGATTCGAAATTTGCTGAA
>JBKJPW010000031.1:0-14796 GCA_046594225.1 Bacteroidia bacterium | reverse complement strand
AGAAATCATGTGGAGGCCGTAAAAGATATTATTTTAGCTGAGGTTAATGTAAAGGAATTAGAATTTGTTACCGAAGAAGAGGCACATATCGTTAAAAATATGAAGCTTAATTTTAAGTCTTTAGGTAAGAAATGTGGTAAACATATGAAAACTGTTCAGGCTTATGCAAACGATCATGGCGACTTAATTATCGCTGGAATTGAAAAAACTGGCCAGTTTAAGATGAATGTAGAGGGCGAAGAGATATTGTTGGAAACCGAAGATGTTGAGATTATTCCGGTGGATATCCCAGGCTGGAAAGTAGCTAACAGTGGGCAAATAACCGTTGCTTTAGATATTACCTTGTCTGATTCTTTAAAAGAAGAAGGGTTAGCCAGAGAATTGGTCAATCGTATCCAAAACCTTCGCAAAGACAGTGGTTTAGATGTAACCGACAAGATTTTGGTTAAAATTCAACAAAATGATGCCTTAGATAGCGCCATTCAGAATAATTTGACCTATATCTGCGCTGAGACTCTGACAGGAGATTTACAAGTGGTACAAAATTTGTCAGCCGCTACCGCAAATTCTGTTGAAGTTGACGAATTGGTATCTACTTTAATAAAAATCGAAAAATTGAATTAGCTTTAATAAAAATCTACTCTAGTACTAAAATTATTTTTTAGATATCAAATATCAGTTAAACAATTGATCGCACTTTTATTGATTTAACTTATTTGAATTTTAGTTATTGGAGACGTAAAAAAACAGTTAAATTATAATATATCAATAATACATATTATCCATACTATAGTAAATTACAAAAAATTTAAATGAAAAAATATAGTTTAATATTAGTTACGCTTTTAATCTATGGGTCATTGTTAGGACAAAAGTATAAAGTTGACAAAGCCCCATCGTGGGTAAAAACAATTGAGCTGCCTAAAAAAAGTACAATAGCCAAATACGATGTTAGTTCTGGATACTATTTAACATTAGCAGATTATCAAACTAATTTAGATGAAAATGCCACTTATACTCGTGAAGTAATTAATGTGGTGTCTTATTCTGGAATTACAAACGCATCACAACTATTAATCACATACGATTCATCTTATCAACATATTAAAATACATCATCTATATATTAGAAGAAATGGTGAAATGATTGACAGAACAAAAGATTTGAGCTTTGAAAAAATAAACAATGAGTTTGCACTGGGCAGTGGAATATATTCAGGTCAAATTACAGCGTATGATAATTTGGCTGATATACGGAAAGATGATTATATAGATTTTGCATATTCTTTAATAGGAAAAAATCCAATTTTTGAAAAAGAAAAATTTCTGTTTGTTCCTTTAGAATCACAAAACCATATAGATTTATTACATGTTCGTGTTTTATATACGAAAGACATGAATTATCAACATAAACTCGTAAACTGTGATAGTTCTGTTATCTTTTCAGAATCAATCACTAATTCGGCCAAGCAATTAGAAATTAATTTAAGTAACGTTAAAGCTGCGAGTTTTGAGGATAATACGCCTACCTGGGAAATGCCATATAAGTATTTAGCACTAAGTAGCTTTAAAAATTGGAATGATGTAAATATATGGGGACAAAGAACATTTGCTTTAAAAGCAGAACCTAATTTAGAAAGTGTTTTTAAAGAAATATTTATAGGGAACGAATCAATGGATGAAAAAATAAATAAAGTGATTGATTTTGTTCAAGATGATATTCGTTACATGGGAATGGAAGCAGGAATCGGAAGCATTAAGCCCACGCACCCAGAACAAGTTATTAAACAACGATTTGGTGATTGTAAAGATAAGTCGCTATTATTAGTTTGGCTCCTTAAAAAAATTGGTGTAAAAGATGCTTACCCGGCTCTAGTTAACACTGCAATGACAAAAAAAACAGATCAAATTTTTCCTACTAATGAAATATTTAATCATTGTATTGTGATGTTTAAACACAAGGATGTAAGTTATTGGGTAGACCCTACATTTATTCAACAAGGTGGAGATTATACAAATATTGCAATAAGTAATTATCACAAGGCATTAATAATTGGAGTTAATTCAGATTCTTTGTCAAAAATGGAGCCTCAAGAGTTTGTATCTGAAATGAATTTGGTAGATGAATTAACAACAAGTTCTTTTTTAAAACCATCAAGCTTGATTATGAAATCAAACAGAATTGGGTTAGAAGCTGATCAAAGAAGATTGTTTTTAGAACAGTATTCCGCAAATGATTTATCAAAAGCAGTTACAGAAGACCTAGAAAAATTCTATCCTAAAGTAAATAAAACAGAGGACCTAAAAATCAGTGATGATATAAAACAAAACATTTTAACTACTGTATATAATTATGAAGTTGATGGATTTTGGCAGGATGGCGACAAACTTAATGATCCTCAATATGTCGGATATATGATATTTAAATTTGAACCAAGAACAATATATGACTATTTAAGCATTTCTACCTGTCAAAAAAGGAAATATGATTTCCAATTAAATTTCCCAGTTAATTTGCAGTATAAAATGGTTTTTAAACTTCCTAAAGAAATACTCATCATGGATAGCTATAAAAAATACGATAATGCAGCATTTTTCTTTGATCAGAAAATAGAGCAAATTAATAGCACTACATTGGAAATTAGTTATAAGTTTAAAATGAAAAGTGAGGCATTAACTCCAGAAGATTTTGTAAAAGTTTGCGAAGAAAAAAATGAGATTGTAAAAAAACTTCCAATAGCAATTTATTTAAAAAAATCAACGTTTTAGTAATAGTATAGAAAACATAAAAATCAGGACATTCCTAATCACTACAATTAATTACCTAGAGACAAAATAATAACAAATGAAACCTTTATTTTTTTTAATAATTATTTTTTCAGTTTCAGTAAGTCTTTATTCTCAAGACACACTCACTTTTTTTTATGATCACAACTGGAAAGAAATATCAGACAAAAATACAGCCTCGTTTTATAGAAAAGCTTTTAAGACAATCGATAAACGGTTTATCGCTCATGACTATTATATTGATGGCAACATACAAATGATAGGAGAATACAAGGACAAAAAATATAAAGAAAAAAATGGATCATTCACTTATTACTTCTCAAACGGAAGCATAAGCTCAAAAGGTGAATGTATTAAGGATAAAAACGAGGGTTTGTGGACCATTTGGCACGAAAATGGTCAAAAAGAGTCAGAAGGGAGTTATAAAAATGGAGTTTTGGATGGTCGCTGGCAATATTGGTTCGATAATGGCCAGCCAAGATATACTATTACTTTTAAATTAAATAAAGTTGAAGGAGAAGGAGTATATTGGCATGACTCAGGTGAAAAAAAAGCGCAGGGTAATTTTTTAAATGGAGCAAAGGATGGAACTTGGAAGTATTATTATAAAAATGGAGATGTTTCTGGAGAAGAATTTCATCAAAATGGAAAACTTTCTTCTTCAACCGAATATTATAATGACAATCTAGTGAAATCAAAAGGAGGCTATTTAGATGGAAAAATTTCAGGCGTTTGGACATTTTTGGACACAGACGGAAGAGTTATTTTTGAAGGAAGTTATTTCAATGGAATGCGAGATGGTGAATGGACTCGATTTTTTAAAAATGGTGAAAAAATGAAAGTGTTATTTGAAAAGGGGGTCTTAATTGGGAAGAACTTAGGAGGTGTAATTATGGTTGAATAATGATTATATTAGGCATTATGAACAACTAAATCGTAAAATATTTCTCAAATAGCGTCTATTTTTTTTATTTCACCGAAATAACAGTAAGAAAAGCTTAAAATGAATACTAAATTGGCATTTTGAAAATAATTTAAACTATATTTGCGCCGAAACTCTGACAGGAGATTTACAAGTGGTACAAAATTTGTCCGCCGCCACCGCAAATTCTGTTGAAGTTGACGAATTGGTATCTACCCTTATTTCTATAGAAAAGTTAAATTAATTTTAAGAAAAGAATTATGGCAAAGAAAATTGTAAAGCCTGTTAAAAAAGCAAGCAAACCAGCACCTAAGAAGGCTGCTGCAAAACCGGCTCCAAAAAAAGCTGTGGCTAAACCTGCAAAAAAAGCAAGTAAGCCTGCTCCAAAACCAGTAGCTAAAAAAATAGTTGCCAAAAAACCAATAGCTAAAAAAGCTGTTGCCAAAAAACCAGCACCAAAACCAGCCCCAAAAAAAGTGAGTAAAGTTCCCGTAAAAAAAGTAGTAAAAGCTGCAAAACCAGCCCCAAAAGCAAGTAAACCTGCATCAAAAAAAGTTGAGAAAAAAGTAGTAAAGCCAGTAGCTAAAGTTGTTGCTAAGCCTGCTACAAAAGTTGCTGTACTGGCAAAACCAACAAAAGCAGTAGCTTCAACAAGCTCAGCTTCTAAATCCGCAAAAGTTGTTGGAAAACCAATTGATGCTGTTGTAAAAAAAGGCGCCAAGCCATCTAAAAAGGCAGGTAAATCGGCTAAAAAAGGCAAAAAAGGAGATGATGATGAGGAAGATGATGTTGAGGCAGAAGAGGAAGATGATTCAGATGTTGATGTAAAAGATGATTACGAAAAACCAGAAGATGAAGATGATGCGGTTGTTGATTTAGATGAAGCACCAGTATTAGATTTAGAAGGTGGCGGTATTCCATTAGACGATGATGATGAAGACGAAATCCCTGAAAAACGTGGACGTGGGCGTAGAAAGAAAAATGAAGGTCGTTCTTCAGGATCTGAATCTTATATCAGAAACAGACCATTACATATTGATATTACAAAACCGTTAATTAAAAAACCACAAGCGGCTCAACCAAAACCGTTTTTAAATACAAAGGATGATAGAAGCCGTTATTCTGATAAGGAATTAGGTGAGTTTAAAGATTTAATCATCGACAAATTAAAAGAAGCTCAAACAGATTATGATTTGTTAAAACAAACATTATCTAATGCAGATAATCACGGTACTGACGATACTTCTCCATCATTTAAATTATTGGAAGATGGATCAGATGTATTATCAAAAGAAGAAACAGCTCAATTAGCTGTTCGTCAGGAAAAATATATTGTAAACTTGAAAAATGCTTTAATGCGTATTGAAAATAAAACGTATGGTATTTGCCGTGTTACAGGAAAATTAATTCCGAAAGAACGCTTACGTTCAGTGCCACATGCAACTTTAGGCATTGATGCTAAATTAAATCAAGCAAATTAAATCACACGTTGTTTTTATAAATTTAAAAGGGCTTTTAGCCCTTTTTTTTGTTTAATTATTAATTTGAATGTGTAATAAAATTTAAACTCGCATTGTACAATAATTGCCTTTGTAATAGTTTTACACTTAACTTAAAAATAATAATTATGATAAATTTTAAAAAAATAGTAGCGATATCCTTAATAGGATATGTAATTACATTAACGTCTTGTAAAAAAGATACAACAACACCAGCAGAAGAACCAGTAGCCGCTGTTCCTCAACCAACATTTAGTAATGCTAATGCGGTGACTTTATTAAATAATTTGGCAACACCCTTACAAACTTATACGATAAACGCTTCTAGTAACCATTTTTATGTTTGTGCAAACGGCACAAAAATTAGCATTAGCCCAAATGCTTTTTTAACCCAAGCAGGAACAGTCGTTACAGGTGTTGTTACGATTACAGTAAAAGATGTGTTGTCAAAAAAAGACATGATTTTAAATAATGCGATACCCGTATCTAATGGGCAACTATTAGTTTCGGGAGGAGAAGTTTATTTTAGTGCAACTCAAGGAGGACAAAAACTAAAAATGAATCCAGCTAGCGCGGTTTATTTTGAAGTGCCAAGCACAACACCTTCGTATCAGATGCAAGAATTTTATGCAACGGGTCCCTCCAACCTTTCTAATACAAATTTAAATTGGGCAGCTTCTACAACTACTGCTAATATAGCTGTAATTCCAGACACGTCATTTGGAGGTGGAAACTCATATTACTATACTTTTCAAAGCGACTCCTTAAATTGGACAAATTGTGATTATTTTTATAGTAATACTAGCGTAAAAACAACTTGTACTGTAAATTTAACAGGCTCTTTTGACAATTCTAATTCAACTGTATTCTTATCTATGAATGGAGCTAATGTATTAGTGAGGTTAAATGCTACTTCCTATTCGTCAATTACTCAGCAATTTCAATCTTATCTCAATAGCATTCCAGAAGGAGTAAACTATACTGTAGTTGTTATTAGCTTTGATGGAACTAATTATTATTATGGATCACAGGTAGTGACTATGACAACAAATATGGTAATTAATTTGCCAGCATTATCTCAAACAACTAAAAGTCAGATTGAAACTAATTTGAGCACATTGCCATAATAATTCACATCATAAATGAGCAAAAAGGTTATCTTTGTAGGATAACCTTTTTCGCTTTTATAGGCTCTATGCTTAAAAAATACAGACTTCCAATAATCACTGTTTTTGCAGTATTATTTATTGACCAATGTATAAAACTATACATTAAGGCAAACTATCCTATTGGGGAGGCACATCGTTTTTTTGATTGGTTTAGAATTACCTTTACTGAAAACCCTGGTATGGCATGGGGTTTAGAGTTTGGAGGAGATTATGGAAAAATAGCACTTAGTTTATTTAGAGTTATTGCTGTTTTTGCAGGTGCATTTTACATTAAAAAAATCGTTAACGATAAAGAACATAAAGGATTTATCATTTGCGTTTCACTTATTTTAGCGGGAGCCTTAGGTAATATTTTAGATTCAGCTTTTTATGGAATAGTATTTGGCCCTAGTTCAGAATATGAAATTGCTACTTTTATGCCTGAGGGCGGAGGGTATGCTGGATTTTTACAAGGACATGTAGTAGATATGTTTTATTTCCCGATGTTTGAAGGCAATTTTCCAACATGGTTCCCAGTTTGGGGCGGAGAGCATTTCGAGTTTTTTAATGCCATTTTTAACTTTGCCGATATGGCTATTTCATTTGGCGTGGGAATTATACTGGTATTTCAAAATTATTTTTTCAAATCTAAAGTAACACCTATACAAACAACAACAGTTGTTGAAGAAAATTCCATCCACGAATCACCTAACCCTTAGTGTAATAAAAGCGAATTAAATACGTTTTAAATATATCTTGAAACAACTTTTATACATACTTATTTTTACGCTAATTTATTTTCAGGCAATCGCTCAACATAAAGAAGAGAGTGGCGTGAACTTACCAAAGTTTTACAAGGGCAAAATGCATTTTGGCTTTGCATTAGCTTACAACAAAACTGATTTTAGGCTTCATACCGTTAAAAATTCTGCTTTGCCAGATACCGTGATAGGAGGCGTTACTTATGGAATGAAAACCATTTACACTAAATCAGATCCAGGCTTTGCTTTAGGAATTATTTCTGATTTTAGATTACATGAATATTTGAGATTACGAATCACTCCAAATATTAGTTTTGCTTCACGTAGTTTAGAGTATAAATTAGAAAATGCAAAACGAGATAGTACCAAAGAGTATAAAAAAAGCGTAGAGTCTACTTTTATCATTTTACCTATAGAGTTGAAGTTACAATCTAAACGATTAGATAATTTTGGAGCCTATGTTATTTTAGGAGGAGGCTATACTCTAGATTTGGTATCAAAAAAGAAGCCCGTATCTTCTGGCGGAGCAAATCAACTAGATGATGCCGTGCAATTAAAACGAGATGATTATTTTTATAGCGGTGGAGCGGGGGTTGATTTTTATTTACAGTATTTTAAATTGGGATTAGAAGTCAAAGTGCTGCAAGGGACTAAAAATCTCAAACAACCACTCAATAATATTTTTTCAAATAGTATAGATAAAGTCAATTCAAAAATGTGGATTTTTTCTGTTACGTTTGAAGGCTAGATTATCAAAAACTTTTGCTAACACTCTTGATAATGAGATTTCACATTTATTTAACAGGATTTATTTGCATAAATTTTATTTGTATTGGGCAAAATAAAATAAGTATTAAAAAAAACACTTGTTGTGATAGTTTAGTTTTACGTTTGGGATTAATAACACATACAGATACCCTATCATACTCTAAACTAGCCATTATTAGTGGGTTAGGAGTAGGATTTAAAAATTGTATTTATGATGCAAGCGCATCAATTGAGTCATTTGAAGTAGTATCAAATAATAAAAAAGAATGGGTGAAAGGGAATAGTTATAATTTTAAAAAATTAACTCATTTACAGAATGGGGGAGAATTTTTAATTCAAAACTGTATGGTTAATTGTAAAAATTATTTGAATGAGGTAAAAGATGTACTTCTTCCTACAAGAAAAATTATTGTATTACCAGACAAATAATATTTACTTTTATAACACTATAAACTGAAGAATAAACATCTTCCATTATGAAAAAAGAATTAAACCTTGCCATTGCGGCACATATTGCTTATGACGAGCAATTACTAAAACAAGAAGTTGCTGAACATCTGTCCTTAAAGTCATCTGATACGTTTTTTATCAAACCTTTACGCCGTAGTATTGATGCGCGTTCACGTAATATCAAAGTTAATTTAAAATTAGCAGTTTGGATTAATGAACCAATAACAGACGATGATTTAGGGATTCAGTATCACGATGTATCTAACGCTACAAAAAATATTACAATTATTGGCGCAGGCCCAGCTGGATTATATGCAGCTTTACGTTGTTTAGAGATTGGCATTAAACCCATTATATTTGAAAGAGGAAAAGATGTAAGAGAGCGCCGAAGAGATTTAGCAGCAATTAACAAAGAACATATTGTTAATCCAGAAAGTAATTATTGTTTTGGAGAAGGCGGTGCAGGTACGTATAGTGACGGTAAGTTATATACGCGCTCTAGTAAGCGAGGAGACATTGAACACATTTTAAAAACCTTTGTCTTTCATGGTGCAGATGATGTTATTTTAGTGGATGCGCATCCCCACATTGGAACCAATAAATTGCCGAATATTATTTCTAATATGCGTGAAACCATTTTAAAACATGGTGGTGAAATTCATTTTCATGCTAAGCTAGTTGACATTAATTATTCAGAAGATTTAATTTCATCAGTTATAATTGAAGCTTCGACTCCGCTCAGCGTGACGGAGAAAAGTACTACTTTCGAACATAGCTGCTCGCATCTAATTTTAGCAACGGGCCATTCGGCTAGAGATATTTACGAATTACTGGATAGAAAAAAAATTGCCATTGAAGCTAAGCCTTTTGCTTTAGGGGTTCGTGTGGAACATCCTCAGGAATTCATTGATAAAATACAATACAGTTGCAATACACATGATGAAGTAGTTAGTAAACGAGATTATTTACCCGCATCATCTTATAGTTTAGTTCACCAGGCTCAAGACCATGGCGTATATTCGTTTTGTATGTGTCCGGGAGGCATTATTGCTCCCTGTGCTACGGCACAAGATGAAGTTGTAACTAATGGTTGGAGCCCATCTAAACGTAACAATCCCTATGCTAATAGCGGAATTGTAGTTGGTTTAGAAATGATAGATTTTGAACCTTACAAAAAATATGGAGCCTTAGCGGGGTTGCAACTTCAAAAAGAAATTGAACATAAGGCTTGGCAAATGGGAGGTAAAACACAAACAGCTCCTGCCCAAAACTTGCAAGATTTCGTTAATAATAAAGTCAGTTCTAAATTAATAGACTGCTCTTATCAGCCAGGAACACAATCAGTGCAAATGAACGATGTGTTGGGTAAAATGATTGGCACAACTTTACAACAAGGTTTTAAAGCCTTTAACAATAAAATGCGTGGTTATATTAGTAACGATGCTATTATTGTTGGAGTGGAATCTCGCACATCAACTCCTGTTCGTATACCTCGAGATAAGTTTACTTTACAGCATGTGCAATTAAAAAATTTATATCCTTGTGCTGAAGGTGCTGGCTATGCTGGAGGCATTGTAAGCGCAGCGATGGATGGCGTAAATTGTGTAAACGCTATTGCAGCATTACAGTAGTCTTATTTTTTCTGTTTTAAAATTAATCGTAATGAAGAATCTTTTGTAAGGTAACTCCATGCCCAATTTAAAAATATAGACAGTTTATTCCGGACACTTAAAATTAACATGAGGTGCAAGAACATCCATATATACCAAGCAAAAAACCCTTGAAATTTAATAAACGGCAAATCTACTACGGCTCTATATTTTCCAATAGTAGCCATCGATCCTAAATCTTTATACTCGTATTCTTTTTTGGCTTTTCCTTTTAGTTGGTTTAAAAAATTTGTTGCTAAAATTTTTCCTTGGTTAATGGCTACGTTTGCTAATTGCGGGTGTCCATTAGGATAAAGTGGAGTTTCCATATAAGCAATATCTCCAATAGCATATATGTTTGATGTTTCATTAACTTTATTGAATCTATCAACTTTGTATCTATTTCTAATAATACTATCAGAAGTAATTCCATCAATAATATTACCCGTAACACCGGCTGCCCAAATTAAATTATTGGTCAATATTGTTTCGGCAGTATTGAGTGTGGCAGTTACGCCATCGTAATTGGTTACAAAAGTTTCAGTTCTGATTATAACCCCCATTTCCTCTAAATATTTTCTGGAAGCTTTTTTAGATTCATCACTCATACTATTGAGTGTGTTTTTGCTGCCCTCTAATAAAATCACTTTTAGTTTCGAAAAATCAATATGTGGATAATCTCTTGGCAATATATCTTTTTTCATTTCAGAGAAAGCTCCTGCTAATTCAACCCCCGTTGGGCCAGCGCCAACTAATACAATATTCAACAAGCCTTCTTTTTCGTGATCTTTTGCTGAAATATATTTTTCAAAACTTAATAAAATATTATTTCTTATTTCAATGGCTTCTTCCGTTGTTTTCATTGAAAGCGCATGCTTACTAATTTCTTGATTACCAAAAAAATTAGTTTTACAGCCTGTAGCAATTACTAAATAATCGTAATTAAAGTCACCAATATTGGTTTCAATTTTACTTTCCTGCGAAACAATTTTTGTTACTTCTGCTAATCGTATTTGAATATTGTTTGTTTTTTGAAAAATTTTTCGAAATGGAAACGAAATATTAGAAGGCTCTAATCTAGCGCTTGCTACCTGATAATATAAGGGTTGAAACTGATGATGATTTTGCTTATCAATTAATAGAATTTCAAATGCACTATTATTTAATTGCTGCGCCAAATGCAAACCCGCAAAGCCACCGCCAATTAATATTATTTTTTTTCTTTGTTCCATATAATGATTGTTTGCGTTAGAACAAGAGTATAATTTGTACTAACTATTAGGTAAAGTGGGAGGCGCATTATCTTTTCCCTTTTCCGCCATTCTTTTTCGGTGTCTTTTATAAATAAAAACAGCTGCCATTAATAAGGCTGCGAAAATAAATAAACCTAACATTCCCCATACTAAACTACTTGTTGAACGAACAATGATTAAGAATACGATGGCTACCAGAAATATAGTAGCTAATTCATTAAACAGCCTTAGCTTAAACGAAGATGGTTTAAATATTCTAGCTTTTTGTTGCCTATAATAGGCATGGCATTGTAAATGGTATAAAGCTAATAATCCCACAAAAATTAATTTTAACCACATCCATGGAAAGCTTAAAATAGCAGGGTTCAAAATAAGCATCCAGCTCCCAAAAATAAATGTTCCAATAAAAGAGGGCCAAGTAATAATAAACCACAATTTTTTTTGCATTAAAGTTAACTGAGTGGTTAAAATTTCACGAGCAGGCTCTTCTTTTTCATTAGCTTCTTTGGTATATATAAATAGTCTCACCATGTAAAATAAGCCTGCAAACCAGCAAACTACAAAAATGACATGAAGAGCTTTGATATATAAATAGTCCATATTGTAATATTTAACGTAAAGGTAGTATTTTTACACGTATAATATAAAACACATGAAAGGAAAAACAGCTAAAGAATCGTTAACCATTAATACAGAAGTAGTACTACCTAACGATACAAATCATATAGGAAACTTATTTGGAGGCAAATTATTACAATGGATGGACATTACTTCGGCTATTGCTGCAGGAAGACATTCGAGTAGAGTAGTAGTAACAGCATCTATTAATCATGTATCATTTGATAATCCTATTAAACAAAATTCAGTTGTTACTTTAGAAGCTAAAGTGTCTCGTGCATTTACGAGTAGCATGGAAGTGTTTATTGAAGTATTTGTTGAGGATAGAATTACAGGACATAAAACAAAGTGTAACGAGGCCATATTTACCTTTGTGGCTATTGATCAAAATGGCGCACCATTACCGGTACCCCCATTAATTCCAGAAACAGAGCAAGAAAAAAAACGATACGAAGGAGCATTACGTCGCCGTCAGTTATCATTAATTTTGGGAGGAAGAATGAAGCCGGATGATGCAACAGAATTGAAAGCCCTATTTGTTCAGGATTAATAGGCATTTTACAAAATGTTAATCGAAAAACAAAAACTTAAACACATAGAAGGAATAAGAGGTTTAGCAGCTATTATTGTTGTTCTGCATCATTACACATTAGCGTTTTATCCTGCTCTAAATTTTGGCAACACACATCAAGCACATGTTGGAAATGGTAATTTGGAGGTGTTGATAGCTAACAGCCCTCTAAATTTAATTTATAATGGTGGTTTTGCAGTTTGCATTTTTTTTATTTTAAGTGGATATGTATTGAGTAATGCGTATCATCAAAACAATATCCCTAAAATTTTAATTCAGTATGCTATTAAGCGTTATTTTCGTTTACTAGTTCCAGTAGGAGCTTCTATTATTATTGCCTATGCATTTATTAAAATGAACTTTATGCATAATGCTAATTTAGGAGCAGTTACTAAAACTAATGATTGGTTAAGTGGAGCTTTTGACCATGATGATGGACTATTAGCTGTTATAAAAAACATATTTGTGGATGTGTTTTTTTTTAAAGACAATAGCTATAATGCCGTATTATGGACAATGACCTATGAATTGTTAGGGTCCTTTTTAATTTTTTCATTTTTGTTATTGATTCACCCCTTTAAATATAAAATGAGTTTATATGTATTATTAGTTCTTGTTTTGTTTTATACAGACAATAATTTTTATGCAGCTTTTATATTAGGAGTGATTTTAAATAAATATACCATTCAACAACAAATAGCGGATAAAAAAATTGTCATTCCAAGATGGTTGTTGATAGTTTTATTATTCGTAGGGATCTATTTTTGCTCTTACCCTCTTTCTATAGATGTGGAACACAGTATATATGGTTTTATTTCGTTACCATTTTTAATGAACCATGAATTTTATCATGTTTTAGGTTCTTTTATGTTGATGTTTGTAATATTACATTCCGAAAAATTAAAAGCTATTTTGTCAGGAAAAATAATCAGCTATATCGGTAAAATTTCATTTTCATTTTATTTATTGCACTTTATTATTTTGTGTTCGTTCTCATGTTATTTATTTATATTTTTTTATCAATCATTTAATTACAATGTGTCTGTTTTACTGGCAAGTTTATGTAGCTTGCCATTGATAGGGATGAGCGCCGTATTCTATTATCAATGGATTGACAAATCGGGAATTAAATTATCAGAAAAAGTATTGAGTTTATTTACTAAAACTGAATAGTCTTAATATCAATGTCGTTCATGCATTTGAAGTGACCTTTAGGACATTTTTTGTATCCCAATTTAGAACAAGGTCTGCAGGACAAATTTTTCACTTCCAATATGTGTGAATCGTTGCCTGCTAAGTAAGGACCCATGCCAAATTCAGGAATGGTGTTTCCCCACAACGATATAATATCTTTTTTATAAGCCGCAGCAATGTGCATTAAGCCAGTATCAGAGGTAATTACTTTCGTAGATTGTCGTATGATTGATGCAGATTGATTAAGATTAAGTTTGCCGCACAAATTAATGGTTTTGTTTTTATGCAATTGATACACTTGCTCAGCAGTTGTGGCATCTTCTTTTCCCCCTAATAACACTAGTGGGAGTGAACTTTGCGCACAAATATCTTTTAACTTATTTACAGGAATTTGTTTTGTGAAATAAGAACCACCTACAACCAACACATTATAATCATTATGAAATAGGGATGGTAAAGAAGAGTGGATATCGATTTCGTCTTTTTCGTTTACAAAATAATCTAAGCCTTTGCTATCATTTTTAACTCCAAGAGATTTAACGGTCTCAAAGTATCTATCAACAATGTGTACTTGAGGTAATTTATTAGTTTTAAGATTAACGATTAAAAATTTTTCCCAATTTAATTTATTAAATGAGAATGATTTTTTTCCCAAAGCAATTTTTAATTTTAATGTCCTGGCGTTATGATGTAAATCAATAATATAATCGTAGTTCTCTTTTTTTAATTGAGGAATTACTTCTGATACAGAATCGTTAACGCTAAAAAATTGATCAACGTATGGATTTTGGGCAATAACATTAATAAATTTTTGTTTAGTTAAAAAGTGTAGTTCTACATCTTTTAATTGTTGTTTTATACAACGCAAAATTGGCGTTGTTAAAACAATGTCGCCAATAGAGCTAAAACGTACAACTAAAACTTTCATATATAAATCACTATCTTTGCATGTAAAAATAACGAAATTTGTTCAATGTTTATAGATACACATACTCACCTTTATTCAGAAGAATTTAATGCCGATAGGCACGAAGCCATTAATCTGGCAATCGAAAAAGGCGTCACTAAATTTTACATGCCTAATGTGGATAGCAGCAGTATTGAAGGTATGTTGGAGCTGGAAGTTCATTTTCCTGAACAGTGTTTGCCTATGATGGGATTACACCCATGTTCAGTA
>JBKJPW010000227.1:0-2675 GCA_046594225.1 Bacteroidia bacterium | reverse complement strand
CATATCTGTTGAAATGCCTGTTAATTGATGTGTTTCAAAGCTACCTGTTGCTTTCGTGTTTTTTTGTCTCCACACTTTAAGTGTTAGATTCAATTCTGTTCCGTGTCCTGATCCCATAATTTTAGATGAGTTGTATATTAGTACTGCGTATATTTATTGTAACGTGAGCTATAATCTTTTAAAAATTCAGAAATGTCTTTATATGCACGACTATAGTCTTCATCTAATGCTTTATGATTAGCTAATGCTTCATAAGCTTTATCATATTCTTTTGTCCAAGTACAAGCTTCCGCAATGTTTAAATAAAGTGCGGCAGCAACATCTTTGTTAATACGAGCATCTTTATTTGCTTTATCTAATTCTTTCACATCTTTTTCCCAAGTAGCAATGGCTTCTTTTAATTTAGCTGCCATCACATCTTGTTTATCAGCTATATTAACATAAACAAAAGCATTTTTTACTTTTTCAATAGCTTCATGACATTCTGGATAAGATTGTTTCTTATCTTTTACATCAAAAAAAGTGCGATCATTTTTTACAAGATTATATCCGTAATTAATTTTTAAATAGGTATTTATGTTTTCTACAGCAAGATTTTTTGCACTTGTTTCAGCACCTTTTAATGTAGAAATCATATTTTTTTCTAAGTCAGTTGGCGTAACCGAATTTGTTGAACGTGTAATCCAATTATTAGGAACACTA
The DNA here is from genome assembly GCA_046594225.1 of Bacteroidia bacterium. Taxonomy (GTDB): domain Bacteria; phylum Bacteroidota; class Bacteroidia; order B-17B0; family Aurantibacillaceae; genus UBA4416. The sequence continues at coordinate 1,973 of JBKJPW010000227.1, read as the reverse complement.
CCAGAATATATTGTTGCGCCTTTGTCGTTTACAATGGTTAAAATAACTTGTAAAGGGTTATAATTGATTTTTGTTTTAGTCGGATCAACCGTATAGCTTAATTCCGAAAACAAAATAGTTATTGACCCTTTTGATTCAGGTACTTTGCTATAGCCGGGAACTACTATTTGTGCTTTAACAGTTTCTTCAGGAAAAAGAGTTGGTATAAAAGAATTATTATTATAAACTCCGGTAGGCTTTGCTTCGCCCATTACTTTAGTTGCTAATAATTTTTCTCCGTAATTCTTTTTATCATACTCCGCTTTATCTTTTGCAGCTTGTTCTTTTTTTGCGGCAGTTTCAGCCCCCGATTCTTGTACCTTACTTCGGTAAGCATAATCAACAACGATAGTTACTTTTTTTTCCTTTGAAATCAATTCAATAGGTGGCATTTCAAGTTCGTAATCAACCTTCGTTTTATCCGTTTTTTGAGCAAATGCACTTAAACTGATAATAGAAATAAAGAGTATGAATATTTTTTTCATTTTTTAAGAATTATTTATTTGTAACTTCTTTGAGCTATTTTAATATTTTCGTATTTCAATTCTTCTTTATTTAATTCCCAGTCGCTAACCCCTTTGTATTCCCAAGCAGCAACATAAGCAAAGTTCACGTCATCACGTTTTGCTTCACCGTCTTCTGTTTGGTGTTCCTCACGAAAGTGACCACCACAGCTTTCTTCACGGTGCAAGGCATCTTTACACATTAATTCTCCTAACTCAATAAAGTCAGCAACGCGACCCGCTTTTTCTAAATCTGGATTAAATTCATTAGCAGTTCCTAATACACGTACATCGCTCCAAAATTCTTTACGTAATGCTTGTATTTCTGCAATAGCTTCTGTCAAACCTTGTTTGTTACGAGCCATACCGCATTTGTTCCACATAATTAATCCTAAACGTTTGTGGAAACTTTCTACTGACTTAGTTCCTTTAATGTTCAAGAATTTATTAATTAAATCTGTTTGCTCTTTTAAAGCAACGTCAAATGCAGGGTGTTTAGTTTTTAATTTATCAATAGAATCTGCTTTATCTTTTTCAGCACTCATACGAGAAACTTCGTCAGATAAATAAACGCCTAATGTATAAGGTATAACAAAATATCCATCCGCTAAACCTTGCATTAAAGCAGAAGCACCTAAACGGTTAGCTCCGTGATCAGAGAAATTAGCTTCACCTAAAGCGTATAAACCTTTTACAGTTGTCATTAAGTTATAATCTACCCATAAGCCACCCATTGTGTAGTGAACCGCGGGATAAATACGCATTGGAACTTCGTAAGGATTTTCACCAGTAATTTGAGCATACATGTCAAATAAGTTACCGTATTTTTCTTTTACTACTTCTTTACCTAAGCGCATGATTTCTTCATGACTTGGGTTTTGAATGTTTTTCTTAGTAGCTTCTGTTTTTCCGTAACGCGCTGTATTAAATGCAAAATCTAAATACACAGCCATTTTAGAAGTACCAACACCGTAACCAGCATCGCAACGTTCTTTAGCTCCACGAGAAGCCACATCACGAGGCACTAAATTACCAAATGCAGGGTAACGACGCTCTAAATAATAATCTCTTTCTTCTTCAGGAATATCTGTTGGTTTACGAGTATCATCTTTCTTTTTTGGAACCCAAATACGTCCGTCATTTCTTAACGACTCCGACATTAAGGTTAATTTAGATTGGTGATCTCCGGATACCGGAATACAAGTTGGGTGAATTTGTGTGTAACAAGGATTACCAAAGAAAGCGCCTTTTCTGTGAGCTTTCCATGCAGCCGTAACGTTACTTCCCATAGCGTTAGTAGATAAATAGAAAACGTTTCCGTATCCACCAGTACATAATAACACCGCGTGACCAAAATGTTTTTCCATTTCGCCAGTAATTAAATTACGAGCAATAATACCACGAGTAATACCATCAATAGTCACTACATCT
>JBKJPW010000033.1:0-4348 GCA_046594225.1 Bacteroidia bacterium | reverse complement strand
AATCATTGGGAAACAGAAAATGATTACACAATTTATGTTTACCATCGTCAGCGTGGTACTTATTACGATCAATTAGTTGCGATTAAACGTTTTAATTCTTTCAGAAAATAAATAATTAAAAGATAAGTAACATTTCATATATATCATGAAATGATGGTCTTTTAAGTATATTTTCTTTCATGCATGCTGCTTTTAATCCTAACATACAAAGATATAATGAGTCTTTTTGTTTACTTTCATTTACATGATTCAACAAATCTTCCATTAAACATCCAAAAGCCCTTACATCTAGTCTTTCAAAACAAACAGCGTTTTTATCATGAATATCATAAATCGTTGCAGCGCCAAAATCTCCAAAAATAGTATTGGCATCGTCATCAAATAAAGTATTATGTGCATATAAATCGCCATGCATAATGCCTTTTGAGTGAAGGTGTTTAGAAGCCTCGGCAATAGACGTTGAAATTTTTAAAATTGTGTTTACAGAAAAAGTAGTGCCTTCTTTAAACGTATCTCTGGTGCAAGTTTCAAAACTTGGTGGGCCAGCTAAATTTTTAAATGTTGGCGGAATTAATTCCAAAACCAATCCCATTTTTTGTTCTGGGTGATGTTCTATTTTTCCAATAACAGTCACTAAGTTTGGATGATTACCTGCAGCGATGCAAGCATTCATTTCATCTTCTGGAAAACCATCACTAGTAACTTCTCCTTTAAACACTTTTACAGCAACTTCTTTTTTATTAGAACTCGTATTCCATTCTGCTTTAGAAATAACTCCAGAAGCACCTTGCCCTAAAACTTCTTTCAAAGATAATTCGTCCCAAGAAATAAGAGGCAATTCATCTTTAATGTGAGTTGTTTTACTAAATGGATTACCTGAATACGCTAGCCAAGATAAACGAGGTAAGGATAATAACCATTGAGGAAATTCAGTTAACTGATTAGCTGCAATACGTAGTAATTCTAAGTTTTTGCAATTAGCCATTTCAATTGGTAATGCTTTAATTTGATTTCCTGCAAAAGCAACTTTCTGTAATTTATGGCAACTACCAATGCTTTTAGGTATTTCGGTAATGCAATTATTCGTTAAGATTAACCATTGCAAGCTAACAGGAAATGCATTTTCGGGAATATAATTTATTCTGTTCGACTTAAAACCAATCATGGTTAAGCTCGGACAGTCGGCTAATATTTTAGGGAACTCTGTGAAATCATTATCCGAAAAAAAAGCAATCTTTAATTTTTTGAAGTCGCTAAAGTTTTCTGGTAATTGTGATAAACGATTGTTTGATAAATCTAAAATCTCTAAACTATCTGCTAAATAAAAAATCTCTTTTGGAAACTCAGTTAATTCGCAAGAAAGTTTTAAATGTTTAGTTCCTTTTAATTCGCCAGAAACGAGTTGCTTTAATGTTTGCATGGAATATTAGTTAAAGAAAACCATACAAAATCCTACCAACTAAAAAGTAAATAGAAATTCCAATAATATCATTAAGCGTTGTTACAAAAGGACCAGTTGCTAAGGCTGGATTAATTTTAAAACGGTCCATCATTAAAGGTACAAAGGTGCCTAAAAATGAAGCGCATAAGATTACGGTTAATAGTGCCACACTAACTGTCGCCGCTAAAGCCCATGATTCGCTAATCAATAAATTATATCCTAAAATTAAGCTCGAACAAATTAATCCGTTTATTAAACCAACGCCTAATTCTTTTAATAATTTTGGAGCAATTTTATCTGCAATCAATGTATTGTTTGCTAAACCTTGAACGATGATAGCCGATGATTGTACTCCAACATTACCGCCAGTTGCTCCAATCAACGGAATAAAAAATGCCATTTCGGGACGAATCAAAATTTGATCTTCGTAGCTACCAATAATTCTCGAACCTACAATCCCACCACACATTCCAACTAATAACCAAGGAATACGCGCTCTCGATAAACGCCATAAACTATCGCTACTATCAACATCATCTGTAATACCACTCATTAACTGAATGTCTTTTTCAGCCTCTTCGCGCATCACATCAACTACGTCATCAATAGTAATTCTACCAACTAATCTTCCTAATTGATCTACAACGGGTAAAACAACTAAATCATATTTTTGAATTAATTCAGCAACTTCTTCACTCGATTCAGATGTCTTTACCGAAATAATATCGGCATCATAAATTTCTTGAACGCGAGCTAATGGATGAGAGATAATTAATTTTTTTAGAGATAACATCCCAATCAACTTCTCATTATCATCTACTACATACACAGCATATAGTACATCAACATTTTCTGTTTGTTTTCTAATCTCATCAATACAAGCACTTACTGTTTCATGAGCATATACGCTCACTAATTCTTTTGCCATTAAGGAACCCGCAGTCCCTTCTTCGAAGCTCATTAAATCTGCAATGTCACTTGCTTGTTCTATATCTTCAATTTGAGATAATACCTCGTTTTGTATTTCTTCTGGTAATTCGTTGATAACGTCAGCCGCATCATCCGAATCCATGTTATCTAATTGTTCGGCAATTTCTTTAGTAGAGAAGGTTGCTAATAGAGCTTCACGTTTTTCTTCTTCCATTTCAAGCAACACATCAGCCGCTTGCTCTTCCTCTAATAAATCGTAAACAAAATTCGCTTCTTCTACTTCTAGTTGATTCAATACTAAAGCAATATCAACAGGATATAATTCTTCGATATCAGATTTTATTAAATCTGAATTTTGAGAAGCAATCGCTTGTTTTAGTCTCTCAAGATATTCGCTATTTAGTTCAAATTGCACTTTTTTCTTTTTTGCGTTGCTAAAGTAAGGTTTTTATGTTTTAAATTGGTAGTTGAATTATATTTTATCTCGTTTCTAATTACTTTTTTTCTTAGTCAAAAAAAGTAACAAAAAAGACAAGCCAAAAATATGCTCAGCCCGCCTCTTGGAATTCTATGGATTTTACGTTCTCGCTACGCTTCACTAAATCCTTGAATTCTCAATTCACCTCTCATCTGCTCGCATTTTTGGCAGTCCACGCGCAATTTTCAATCAAAATTTTAATTTGAGTTGAAGCTTACGCTTATATCCACATTAGAAAATAAAACGCTCGAATTTAGAGCTATGATTTTGTGCAGCAATAACTGTAAAAACAACGAAGGGAAGGCATGCGCAAGCGGGTTGTTTTTATCAGTGGTTTTGACTGAAGTGCTAACGGAAGGCAAAAATTGCCTATCACAAAATCAGAAGCTTTTGGGTACTTTTGGCTGCAAAAGTATCAGAAAAATTATTATCCTTTATGAAACCTCTGCTTCAATAAAGCATTCAAAAATATCACCGAAAGGATAATCCCAAAACCTACATAAAATGTAATGGATAAATCCTTGTTTTCGTGAAACAAAATTCCTGCAAGGATAATCCCATAAACACCTTCCAGGTTTACAGTTAAATTAATCGTATAAGGTGATAAATGTTTCATTAAATCAACACTGGCAATAAATGGATAAACAGTACAAACACCAGCTAGTATGGTTAATAAAACAATATCTTGGTTGTTAATCGTGAAAAATGATTGCGAGAAACTTCCGTTAAATAATAAGAAAATACTCAGTCCCACTAATGCCATCGTTAATTCTATAAATGATAAAACAGGGGAGGAGATTGGTTGTTTTTGATCCTGAATTAATACACCATTCAATACGCTAAATATGGAAGCCGTGAAAGCTGCTAAAATGCCCAATAAAATTCCTAAGCCAAATTTTACTTCCACGGAGAAGATAAGACCAATGGCAAAAATAATGACTAAGCCAATCGCGAGCTCATACCAAATAAATTTACGTTTATAAATTAAAGGTTCGGTAATAGCAGTAAATAAAGTGCCGGTGCTAAAAGCGGCCATTGTTACAGATACATTAGATACTTTTATGGCGCCGTAAAAACATAGCCAATGAATACAAATTATAAAACCAATTCCAGTGAGTTGTAAGAGTTTTTTTGCAGAAACTAATAAATTGGCTTTAATGTAAATTAAATAAAATGCCATTAAAAAAATGGTAATGGCAATTCTAAACCAAACTAATTGCAAAGCATCGGCGCTAATTCCTTTACCAAGTATAGGCGACCAACCCCAAATAAACACAATAAAGTGTAAGAGAAAATGATGTTTACTGACGTTTTTAAGCACGCGTAAATGTAAGGTTTAGATTAGAATATTTATACCGTTATGCCGTTTATTATTAGGTTTTGCAGATATCAAAGAGTCTTTAAAACTTCAGTAAAATCAGAGATTTTTAATTTATTTTCGATTTTATTTGGAAGTATAAAAAATAATAGCTTAAATTTGTCCCAGAATTAGTTACCCC
>JBKJPW010000179.1:0-3453 GCA_046594225.1 Bacteroidia bacterium | reverse complement strand
ATAAATGTTTAATGGACTTTTGCAAAGCGAAAATAACTGTCTTTCGCGGAGCGACCGCTTTTGCAAAAGCTTTGATGTCTGCCAAATTGTTGCTTAGCGTGTGTTATAGGGCGTTTTTTTATTTTCAAATACAGTTCACTTAGTTCCACTTAGGTCGACACGAAACAATTACTTTGTTATAAGTAGCTTTTTTATTTAAATTCAGGTATTCGTAATTTAATAAAATTCTCTTTTATTATCTCTGTCTGTGAAATTTCTATTACTTGTTCTTCTCGCCCGTCTGCTTTCCATTTTGTTGTTGTGTGAACAAGGAATTCTTTGGAATTACTCATACCTCTTGGTGTTTTTGCGTTAGCAAAGTCTGTCCAAATTGTTAATTCAAGTTTCTCTAACTTCGCTGCGTCGCAATTGTGTTTTTCCAAATGGTCAGGGAGCCAGCTCAAATAGTCTTTAAGTAATTCGCTACTTTCTTTTGTTTTCGCTTCTGCTGGTAAAATGGTTTTACTGATAAAGTCAAATGTCGCTTTTGGCTCTTTGTTTATGTTATAAAGGTCTATAAGAACATTTACTGCAAGTCGTCCACTTTTCATATAGTCAATGCTCATGAATGAGTGTGCGAAATTGTGAATTGCAGCCTTGTAGTTCTTAAATTTCATTGTCTATTTGTCGCTTTAAAATGCCCTATAACGTTTTGCAGCTAAAAGAAGTGCGGTTCAAGGCACTCTTCAACCGAATACTAATAACAAAGATAGGATGTTCGTTGGCATTTGCAAAGCAAAATAAATGTCTTTCCCGAAGGGGCATTGTTTGCAAATGCTTTGTTGTCCGCCCGCATTTTTTTTAGGTGCTGTTAGCAGTTAGGTGGCGTACAAAGTACACATTGCTTGCGTGTCTGCTTAACGTTTATAGTAAAATAACACGTCTTGAATTCCTTTCTGTTTTGTGAAATACCATTCTGCTTTCGTTTGTTTTTTTAATAAGACTAAATTGTTTTTTGTTAAGTAATAAATTGTCATGTCTTTGCACCAAGATGTGTCGCTCTTGTCTATGTCACACTCGCCTGGGTCAAATACAAATGTTACTATATTGTTTTTAGTCTTGAGCTTTCCAATTTTACCGGCCTCACTTAAACGCATAATGAATTTTTCTTTGTCTATTGTTAATTCTGTTGCATAATAAGTTTCTGATGATTTAGGCTTGTTCAATATTTGAATAAAGTCAAAGTCCCAAGTACCTTGAAGAACTTTAAGAGTGTCGTATGATTCTTTCTTAACCTTAATTTTAGGGGTTTGTCCTTTTAAAATTATTGTCGAAAATAGTATGGTTACAACTAAGGTTAATGCTTTCATAATTTTTGTCTACGGAGTTTTAGTCCGCCACTTACTGCTAACGTTTTCGCGGTTTATTTCAGTTTGGGTTTTGAAACCGTTTTCTACCGAAATATTACTGACAATGATACTATGTTTTTTAGCCATTTGCAAAGCAAAATAATTTTCTTTCCCGAAGGGACTTTGTTTGCAAATGCCTTATACTTCCGCCCAAATTGAATAAACCGTGTGTTATAAGCTGGCGGTTATATTTAGTTTACACATAGCTTTCGTTTCTGCCGATAAAAAGGTAACTATTACAAAACTACATTTATATTTCTAAGATTCCCTCTTAAATACTAAGTTTTCAAACGGTGCTTAAGAGAGAACAAACGAAAGCCCGAAGATTTACTTCGGGCTTTTTCGATGTTTTTTTACATTTTTTTGTTAAGTAAATTAATGTATTTTACTCTTCTTTTAAATTCTTCAGTCAAACTTTTAGGTTTATCTTTTAAATAATCTTCTAAAAGATTATATTTTTCCAAATAATCTTCTAAAATTTTTTCCTTATATTTTTTCAATTCTCCATTTATACCTTCTGAATAATAAAACATATTTTCAGGAAAGTATGAAGAATAGTAACAAAATTTTCCTGCGGCTTTAACAATATAAATTTTTCCTTTATCTGCCCTTATTAAATAAAAGTCTGACACATCATATTTTTTGTATGTAAATAATGAACTAGGTAAGTCAGAAACATTTGTTTTATCTATTTCACCTTTTTTATTAATTAAATCAAAAGAATCTCCAGTTATTGCAGAATGTAAACCTTCGTTTTTGACTTTATAGCCTTCTATAAATTTATTGTTAGCGTAATCTTCTAAGCTATTATAAAATCTCCCTTGTTCAAGCTTATTAGTGTTTTCACTTGTATCACTTAGAGTAGATTCATTAATTTCTTTAATATTTTTCATGTCATTTTCCGAAAAAGGAATTTCAGCCTGAAAACTTTTTAACACTAGATTTGTTTTTTCATTTAAGGCATTGAATAATAAATTAATGTTACCTACATTATCCATTTTGAAATTATTGTAGGGGTCTATCTGTATTTTTTGACCATTATACATTGATTTTAATTTTTTAATAGATAATGGGGTTGCTTTTTTACTATCATATATTGTAATGCTTGGTTCTGTAGTAAAACCTTTAGCGTAGTTATCTAATAATATGGCAAATTTTAATTTATCTGGCGAGTAAATAACCCTGTAGTTTACATCACCATTTGAAATAGCCGATTTACACTCTACGGTTAATAATAATTTTTCCTCACTTAAAGGAGAACCTTTTATATCTAGGTGCTTAATATAGCACTCTTTTTGTTGGTCTTTTTTATTCCAAACATCATAAATAATTTGAATTTCATTATCAATTAAAACAGTTGAAATTTTATTGTACGTTGGATAATAATATTCTTTTTTTTCTTTGTTAGGTATATTTAATACTACATCAAATATTTTTTTGTTAGTTTTATTATCAATTTTACTGATTGTAAAATTATAGCTATTATTTAATAGATATGTTTCTTTTTCGTTTTTTGCAATAACGGCATCTTCGTTGTTTTCTATTTGTTCTGAGGTGTTTTTGTTTTGTGCTTTAGTAATTGCAAAAGAACCAGCTAGAAAAATTGCAGATAAAATAATTTTTTTCATAAAATGACAGTTAAATTTTAATTAAAGATAGGATTTAAACCATATTTAAAAATTTATTTGAATAAACTATTACAAAACTACATTTATATTTTTAAGATTCATCATTTAAATGCGAAGTTTTATTTTAAAATAAAGTTCAATACGTTTTGGTTTCCACACGCAGGTCTATACGTTTTGTGAGTTCTGCGCTTAGATCTACCGAGTTTAGTGAGGTCTAAACGATACTTGATAATTTAGTTGTTAAATTGTCGCCATGAAACAGGAATATAAATTTGTGCTAATTAAACTTTGTAGTCTGAGTGCAGTTTTTCGGTTTTCGTTGTCTCTTCCTGAAAATGGTTGACATGTTTCATTAATTAAAATTAGTAATATTTTGTGTAGCTTTTTCTTTTTTGGTTCTTTTTTCTTTTGTTAATATGTGTTTATTTGTTAATAAC
>JBKJPW010000105.1:0-21845 GCA_046594225.1 Bacteroidia bacterium | reverse complement strand
CGGAATTTGTTGTAATTATGGTATTGGTAGTTTTCAGATATATGTAAATAATGTGTTACAAACTAACCATAATGGACAATTTACAAATTCCTATACCTATTATTTTAATTGTGCACCAGGAGAAAGTTGTCAAACTGCCATTGCTGTTTCTACAGGCACCTACACCGCTCCAGGAAATGAATATTTTTATAAATTTAAGCCTACGCAAGTTGGGTTATACACTATAAATACATGTACAATCTCTTCTTGCGATACAAAGTTATGGGTATATGAAAATTGTAATGGTCCATTTACTACAAATAATACTGGTACGACATTATATAATGATGATTATTGCGGTTTACAGTCACAAGTTTCAGGCGCATTAGATACAGCAAAAACTTATATAATAAGAATGGGATCTTACAATAATTCTTGTTCTGGCGCTATTAATTTTGCTATTAATTATCAAGGGCCTATTTCTGGATGTACAACTTATAGCGCTTGTAATTATAATCCATTAGCAAGCATAGACGATGGTAGCTGTGTTTATTTTCCTAGTCCTCTATGCACAGCGCCAGATTTAACCATTGTTCAACCTCAGTTTATTAGTTCTTTAAGTTTGGGAACTGTAAATGCTGGTGCAGGCGATTGTAGAGTTGCAGAAAGTTGTTTAAATGGCTACGGTACTAGAACGGTTATTAATTTTGACACCTATATCAAAAATATTGGCGACCAAGATTATTATATTGGTAATCCGTCATCTAATCCAGGGCAGTTTACAACTACTAATTGTCATGGTCATGCGCATTATGAAGGATATGCTGAGTATCGTTTGTATAAACCAAATGGTCAAGCTATTCCTATTGGATTTAAAAATGGATTTTGTGTGCTAGATTATGATGGTTGTCCAGATGGAGGAACAGCTAAGTTTTCTTGTGGTGATATGGGGATTTCTAAACAGTGCGGTGATATTTACAGTGCAGGTTTAGATTGTCAGTGGATTGATATTACAGATGTAGATACCGGAAATTATGTAATGGCTGCTAAAGTAAACTGGGATCAATCGGCAGATGCTTTAGGACATTTTGAAAGTAATTATACCAATAACTGGGCACAAGCTTGCATTAAAATTACGGCTAATGCATTTGGACAAAAAGGATTTACTTTATTAGCATCTTGCCCTTCTTATTCTGATTGCGCGGGTAATCAATTTGGTAATGCTAGTGTTGATTGCAATGGTGTTTGTAATGGCACCACAAAAATGGGCGATTTAAATAATAGTGGTACACAGCAGTTAGTTGATGGTCAAATTTATGTGAATCAAATTTTAAATTCAAGTATCATAGCTAATAGTTGTAATGATTTAAATAATACAGGAACTATAACTGTTTGGGACGCAGCATTAATGGCAAATTGCGTGAATCATGGCGCTAGTAATAATACTAAATGTTTATTTCCAAGAGGTAATGTAAATCCTAATTACACAGCCACTTTAAGTATTGGTAATGTAGACATATCGCAAAATTATTTTGATGTTTATGTCAAAAATCCAACAACGCGCATTTTAGGATATGAGTTTACAATCAGTGGAGCAACTATTTTAAATGTGGTTAATCTAGCTCCTACTAATGATTATCCTGAAAATCCTGATTTTTTAATTGGAGGCAATAAAGTTATTTGTTTGTCTTACAAAGATTCAAGCATTGCTAAAAATGTAAATGCACAACCATTGTGCAGAGTGTATTACACTAACGGTACTAGCAATATATGCGTAAATAGTGTTGTAGAGATTGTTAACAAAGCTTATGAATCCATCAATAAAGTAGTAGCCAATAATTGTTTTTTAATAACAGGTGTTTCTCAATTGGTTGATAAAGATCATTATTTTTCGGTTGTTCCAAATCCTGCTAGTAATCAAATTCAGTTAACAGGTTTTGTGAAAGATGGAGAGAATACATTGATTGAAGTAAAAGATATTGCTGGTAGATTATTATTTACAGAACGTGTTTATTTGAACGAAGCATTTAATCATTCCATGAATTTTAGTCAATATAATTCAGGAGTGTATTATATTACTGTTTCGTCAAAATCAGGTTCTGCTACTAAACCAGTGGTTATTGTAAAATAAGGAAGCGATAATTTTATTCTTTTCTATCACTTTTTTTCTTAGTCAAAAAAAGTAATCAAAAAAGACAAGCCAAAAATATGCTCAACCCACCTCTTGGAAAACTACGATTTTTACGTTTCGCTCCGCTTCACTAAAATCTTGTTTTCTCAATTCACCTCTTTATCTGCTCGCATTTTTGACAGCCAGCGCGCATTTTCTATCGGAGTTCTGTCGTAAAATCTATATTTACATTAGAAAATTAAAACTCAGTGTTTTACGCTATGATTTTGGATACTTTTGGCTGCAAAAGTATCTTAAGATAAAAATGTTTTAATCCTAATCATTTTTTACATTTGACTTACTAAAACCACTACTATGAAATACTTTGTTTATCTATTAATCGGAATACTGTTTAGCGCTAGCGTTACCGCACAAGGTAATTTTATTAAAGACAGTTTAGATATTTACATCAAACGTGAAATGATTCGTTGGAATTTACCAGGCTTAGCCATCGCTATTGTAAAAGACGGAAAGATAGTTTTAATGAAAGGGTATGGTTATGCTGATGTTTCTAAAAAGACATTAGTAACAGAGAATACCGAATTTCAAATAGCCTCTTGTAGTAAAGCATATACTGGAACATCTTTAGCATTGCTAGAGCATTATGGTAAATTAAAATTGGATGATAAGGTAAAAACATATTTACCTTATTTTAAAATGCATAATGAGTATTTAACGGAAAACGTAACCATTAGAGATGTATTATCTCACCGCATAGGTTACGAAACATTTCAAACAGATTTATTAAACTGGGCAAGTACCAAAAGCAGAAAAGAATTGGTAGAAAATATGGCTAATGTGATTCCTAAAAATGGCTTTAGAGAAAAATACGGTTACTGTAATATGGGCTTTGTAACAGCAGGTGAAATTATTTTAGCAGTGAGCGATACCACTTGGGATGATTACTTAAAGTACCATTATTTTGCTCCATTGGGTATGACAAGAACAGGAACTACATACAAAAACTTTATTACTTCGCCCAATGCCTCAAAAGCTTATACTTTACTAAACGGAAATTTATTCGAAATAACCCCTTCGGCGGTTGATAATATTGGTGCAGCAGGTTCTATGACCTCAAATGTAAATGATTTGAGTAAATGGGTAATGATGCAGTTGGCCAATGGAAAGTTTAATGGAAAGCAAGTAGTACCAGAAAAAGTAATTCAAGAAACTAGAAATTCAAATACTGTAGTATCGAGAAGAAGTAGGGCAGGACACAACTTTATGAATTATGGTTTAGGTTGGTTTTTGGCTGATGCTCGCGGTAAAAAAATTGTAGAACACGATGGTGGAGCAAATGGTTTTTTAAGTAAAACAGTTTTGATTCCTGAAGAGAATTTCGGCTATGTGATTTTATCTAACAGTGATCAACAAAATTTATTTGATGCATTATCTGAGCAAATAATAGATGATTTGAATAAACAACCTTATACCAATATGAGTGCTTTATATTATGGCTATTTTAAAGAAGGCTATGATGAGGAGCAATTTGCAATTAAAAAATTGAAAGCAGAAGTAGCTTCATATAAAGCAACGGCTGATGCTTACAAAAAACTAGCAGGTACATATTCTAATAAAGTGTATGGTAAAATTACCATTGAAGCAAAGGATGCTTATGCTGAAGTAAGTTTTGAGTTTCATCCTCAATATAAAGGTAAAATACAATTTAAAAATGTAAATACTATGATGATTGAATATAATGATGCATCATCCTTAGGGGTAAAAGAAATAAAAGTAACAGATAAAACTATTGAAATTAAAGTCGTTGATTTTGTAGATCAAGATACTTACTTGTTTACAAAAAATTAAAGTGGTTCAATTACATTGATCATTTTTGACAATTCTCTTTCTGCCGTTGAGTTTAATAATTCCATATTTTCTTGCCAAGCATATATCATATAACTATATCCGTCTTTGGCTTTGGTAATGTATCTCAGGCAGTTGTATGAAGTTGCCTTTGTTTTCACATCAACAAAGTTTGATCGACGTCGTTCGAAAGAAAAATTTTCATTCACTGCTTTTTCTATTTTTTGAACGTTTACGAAATGTAAAGCTCCCACAAATTCACGTTTAGCAGAATCTAATCCACCAGCTGGCACGGCATAAACAACCACATTATATTTACCTTTTGCATCGGGTTTACTAAAAGCAACACCAGAACAACGACACATATCATTGCCGCTTTGGTCCCAATTTAATGGCCCACCAAATTCTTTAGCGGTCCAGCTATCTTCAAGCGTATATTTTAATTTTAAGGCTTTTGATTTGATGGTTTGAGAAAATGAAGTAACAGCTGCGCAAATAAGAATTAAGGAAATATATTTTTTCATTATGATTTTTTCTTAAAGATAATAAAATCTTCATTTATTTTTAAATATTCGTATCTTTACAAAAGTTCTTTGAACCAAGTTATTAATTCTTAATTCAACATTCTGAATTCATAATTTGAAAATGGGCCCGACCGGTTTTGACAGCGAGCGCGGTTGGTATGTAAGCAGGTGGTGCGTTGTGGATATGGCACCTTAAAATCAACTCTCAAACTTTTATTCGGCGAAGAGAATTCTTACGCTATGGCTGCTTAGTCCAAGACTAAACAACCTTTGCAAACCTTGTAGCACCGTTGCTTAGCGACGAGAATTTTGCATCATAAATTAGCAACTTGTTTTAGTGATGATGTTACCTAAAACAATATTAGCATCTAAGTTTAAGTTTGGTATGAATATAAGCCTGACTTAAATCGAAAATCAATTATGTTCTAAACTTTGTAGAAAGCATATTAATTCCTTGTTTGGACGAGAGTTCGAATCTCTCCGGGTCCACTTTACCAAAAAAACCTGTAATATTTGCTATTACAGGTTTTTGCGTTTTATTTACATCTTAGAATTATAGAAAATAAGATTTGCTGTTGGTTTTTTGTTGCTTTCCTATTCTTCTATTACTAACATTAAATCATCTTATATCTAACTAAAATACATAGCCAATAAGCTTAATGACATTTAGGCTTATTAGTAAATCAATAAGAGACTCGTTAGTTATGACTCATCTTTTGTTGCACGCACCAAACTAATACCAGCGAAAAAGAATAAAAGCCCAAGTATACTATAAATGACAAGTGCTTTAATCTCGCGTGTACCGCCTGATGTATTGACAAACAAAACTGCTGCATAAATAAGACCACCTATTCCAAGAGCAGTAAGTAATGCCCCAAAGATTCGTTTGATATTCATAATTTTTATTTTAAAAATTTGCTTTAATAAAATACAATATACTCACTAATAATTTATGTTTAATTACTTTATTGAAAATCAATTGTAAAAAAAGTATACTATTTTAAATAAAGGTAATCCATATAGCGTAATAGAAGTTGCATAATTTCACAAACAAGTTACACTATTCACATATTTAATTGATATGATAATAGATCATAAAAAAATGAGTGTTTTAAGTTTTTAAAAAAATAAAAATCACTAAAACTACCTCCAACTTTGACTAAAAAACGAGGAATAGGAGCTATTATAATGGATTGGAAATTTTTCTCTTTAAGTCGAATAATACTTCCGCGTCTTTTAGTAACTGGTTCGAGATCTTGTCTTCGGGTTAGAAAGATCAGGATAGCTAATCTTTTTTAATTCTCAACTCGCTAATTACGAATGTTATGGAAAATAGTAGAAAATATTAGTATTCAAATCCTATTATTTCAACAAGCCCGAAATATCTACTGTATTAGCATACAAGCCCCTATCCGTTGCTTTTTTTGGTTGACATGCTATTAGTAACATAGCAACTACAACAAGCAGACTTTTAGTTTTCATAATTAAAATTTATTTGTTTTTTGATTTGATAGCTTTCTAATTTGAACGTAAAAAATAGTAACTGCTGTTTTTTAAGAGCCATATTTTGTAAGTGGTGGGAAATGAGAAATAAGTGGTTTAATTAGTTTTAATATTCATAGATGAAAGAACACAATTTCTTGTTTATCAAACAAGTAGATTAAAATAATTTGTAATTAAACTGACATAATGAGTGTTTATCTCGAAAAAATGTCTCATATGCTTGTTTGAGAACATTTCATTTCGTTCGCAACGACTTCAAAAAATAACATTCTATTAATTTGTTACATTCAGTAAAAAACATAACTTAGTATAAACTAAACACATTAATTATGGCAAAAAAAGTAGTAAAGAAAACTGCAAAGAACGCGACAAAAACTTCGACTCGCTCAGTTAGCAAAGCTAAAAAAGCCGAACCTAAGAAAGCAGTTAAGAAAGTGGCTCCTAAAAAGAAAGTAGTTAAGAAAACTGCCCCTAAAAAAGCAGTAAAGAAAGCGGTTAAAAAAACACCAGCAAAAAAAGCTGCACCTAAAAAAGTAACCAAAAAAGCTGAACCAAAAACAAATTCAATAAGTCCTTATTTAATTTTTGTAGATAATTGCGAAGAGGCATTTAATCATTATAAATCTGTATTTGGTGGGGCCTTCTCATATATAGGAAGATTTAAAGAAATGCCTCCAACGGAAGGACAACCTCCAATGCCGGCATCTGAAGCGGAAAAAATTATGCATATTTCTTTGCCAATAAGTAAAGAAACTGTTTTGATGGGTAGCGATAGCTCTGAAGCATTTGGCCATGCAACGGTTATTGGAAATAATTTCTCCATTTCTATCAATGCAAAAAGTCAAAATGAAGCCGACAGGCTTTTTAATGGTCTATCAAAAGATGGAAAAATAATTATGCCGATGGAAAAAACATTTTGGGGTTCATACTTTGGAATATTATATGATAAATTTGGTGTTCAATGGCAGGTTAGCTTTGGACAATAAAACAAAAAACGCCAGTTGATTTGGCGTTTTTCTTTTTATGAAGAATAAAAATATAATAATGACAAAAAACATTAATCTTATAGCTGTATTTTTGTTTCTATATGGAAACTTAATGCTAGGACAAATCAATGATTTGATGTTGATAGTAAAGCCTGGCAAAGATTTAACTTCTAAGTCTTTTTTAATACATACTATTAAAAATGATACATCTATTCATTTAAGTGATGACATAAAAGAATTAAAATTATCAATAAATAAAGATAAACTAATTGATGATAAAGAATATACGGGTAGCGATATAAAGATCATCAACCATTCTGGTTATAGTTCAGCCATGAATAAAACCTATAATTTACCAGCCTGGGTTGCCCATGCTGTTACAAAATATAATTTAGAACATCCTGATCCTGAAGTAAAACGCGTTGCAAGCTCTTACCCTTCCGACCAACAATACCCAAACTTAAAATCAAATGCTTATCAAAGCTCAGGATACGATCATGGACATCTAGCTCCCGCAAGAGATTTTAAACATAATAAAACGCAATTTGCAGAGTGTTTTTATATGACAAATATGTCGCCACAACATGGCTGTTTGAATCAAAAAGGTTGGTGTGTATTAGAAGATTATTGTCGCATTTGGACAAAAGAAGATGAAGATGCTGTTTCTTATATTGTGTCTGGACCTTTACTAATTAAGAATACTAGTAAATCTATATTTATTGATTCTTTATGTATTAAAAAAGGATTAACTGTTTTTGTGCCTAGCTATTTTTTCAAAGCTATTTGTATTTATAACGCGAAACATAACACGGCACGAGCTATTGCTTTTATAGTTCCTAATAAAGAGTTGTCAGTAAAAAATTTAAACCAGTATTCTATATCTATTGATGAATTAGAAGAGATTGTAGAATTAGATTTATTTTCATCTTTGCCTGATGCGCTAGAAAATGTAACCGAAAATACAATTGGTAAATTTAATTTTTCGTATGATAAAAAAGAATTTGATTGTATAGATAAAGATTGTGATAAAATGTATGTGAAACGTGTGAAACCTGATACTAGAAAAGTATTAAACTGTAAATAATTTTTTTACACTTTACTTATTTTAGCATTTTTTAGAATTTCCTCTTTTCATTTTTATATAGATTTGAGGAATAAAAATATCGCTGATGAAAACTTTATTGACACTCATACTAATTGGTTCTGGATTATTTAGCTCTTACGCTCAAGCACCAACGTGGAAAAAAGAACAATTAATGCCAACCAAAGAACTGGCAGATAAAATAAACACCAATGCCAAGGATAAACCTTTGATTTTTAATGTTGGTCCGATGGAAAATATTAAAGGAGCTCAAGCGGTTGGCGCGGCAACGAATGCAACCTTTAGTAATAAAATATTGTCTTATTTAACAATGGAAAGCAAAACAAAACCAGTAGTTGTATATTGTGGTTGTTGTTCTTATTCGAGCTGCCCAAACATTAAACCAGCGTATGATATTTTAATAGCTCAAGGATTTAAAAACACAAAAGTATTGGAATTACCAGAAGGTATTAAACCTGATTGGGTTGCAAAAGGTTATCCTACTGAATAATTGTAATTTTTATTACGATTATTTACAACCTACAATTAGGATATTTTTTTTATCTTGTTTTTACAAAATGTGAGTACCAATAATATAAATGTAAGTTGGATTGATATATCTTTTATCAGCAAAACTTAGTATATTTGGTTAAACTAATCACCTGTTTAACTATTTATGACTCAATTTATTCAAATTCTTAAAAAGAATCCGTATCGATTAAAGAGTCTTATTTTTATTTTCTTTTGTATATTATCTCATTCTTTATTTTCACAAAATCAAGAGGAAATAGATTCTCTCAAAAAAATCCTTCCTACCTTAACTAATGATAGTGTTAAAATTCAAACCTTAAATGCCTTAGCTGTTGAAGTAGTCGATATAGACCCTTCTTTGTCAATTGATTACGCAAATCAGGCCTTGAAATTAGCTACTGCTATTAAGTCTAAAAAAGCTATTGCTAAAGCTAACCACAATATTGGTAATGGTTATTTTAATTTAGCGGAATATAAAAATGCCATTTCATTTTATATTAAAGCATTGAGCATTCAGGAAGAAATAGGAAACAAAAGAGGGATTTTATCTTCTTCGGGAGCTATAGGAAATGTTTTTTTAGAATTAAAGCAACCTGATGAAGCTTTCAAATACTTTAAACTCGCTCTCGAAATAGCAAAAGAAATAGATAGTAAAATGGGGAAAGCTTCTGCATTAATTGCCATAGGAAATGTTTTCAGCCAAAAAGCTGACTACAACCAATCTTTAGAATACACCTTTCAATCTATGAAATTATTTGAAGAATTGGAAGTAAAAGAGGCTGTAGCAACTTGCTTAAATAATATTGCCGACAGCTATCAAAAAATGCATGATTCAAATAATGCACTTCTTTATATTCATAAAGCTTATGACATTAATGTTGAACTTGGTAATGTTTATGGAATGGCTTTAGCTTTAAATAATATTGGTGATTTTTATGAATCGATAGGTGATTATATAAAAGCAGCTGAGTATTATAAAAAAGGATTAGAACAAGCTAAAACAATTGATGCTAATGATAGGATTTTAGCATCTTATAAAGGCATTTATAAATCAAATAAAAAATTAGGAAATTTTAAAGAAGCATTAGTATTTAATGAGTTGTATCAACAAATGAACGATTCTATTTACAATTCAGAAAGCAGCAAACAAATAGCAGAAATGCAAACACGTTTTGACTCTGAAAAGAAAGCAAAAGAAATTGCAATATTAACTAAAGACAAAAAAATTAGAGAAGATGAATTAAGTAAAAATCGAATTATTACTTGGGCTACATCTATTGGAGCTATTTTAGTTTTTCTATTGGCTTTACTTGCTATAAGAGGTTATATTCAAAAACGTAAAGTAAGTGAACAATTAACTATTAAGAATGAAAAAATAGAAACTGCTTATAATATTATTGAAAATCATAATAAGGATATGAAAGATAGTATTCGTTATGCTAAGCGTTTACAAGAAGCGATTCTCCCTACAACAGCTTTCAATACTATCTTTAAAGAAAAAGCATTTGTACTTTATAAACCAAAAGATATTGTGAGTGGTGATTTTTATTGGATAGAAGAAGTTGATAAAGGAGATAATAAACAATTATTGTTTGCGGCAGTTGATTGCACGGGACATGGAGTTCCCGGAGCATTTATGAGTATTGTAGGGCATAATCTTTTAAACCAAGCGGTTAACGAACATCATAAAACAAAACCTTCGGATATTTTAGATGAAATAAATATTGGATTAAACGAAACGCTTCGTCAAACCCTTGAAGAATCGACTGTGAAGGACGGAATGGATATTTCGCTTTGTTCTTTAAAGAAAAACTCATCAAATTCTTATACACTTCAGTTTGCTGGCGCTAATAACCCGTTATGGATTGTACGTGAAAAAGAAGTACTTGAAGTGGAAGAAATAAAAGGCAATAAATTTCCGATAGGGATTTTTGTTGGTGAAGAATTAAATAAATTTAAAAACCATGAAATTGAATTATTTCCTGGCGACTCTATTTATGTTTTCACAGATGGCTTTGCCGACCAATTCGGTGGCCCAAAAGGAAAAAAGTTTATGTACAAGCCTTTTAAGGAAAGAATATTAGCTATGCAACATTTAGCAATGAAAGAGCAGGGTGAAGCTTTAAATGATTTTATAAATGATTGGAAAGGTGATTTAGAACAAATTGACGATGTGCTTGTAATCGGCATTAAAATATAATCGAACGTATTAAAATCCTTTCAAGTTTATTTCATTACCATTAATTTGAGTCACGTGTTTCTTCATTTTTTTTTGAATAACTTTAAAGTGTTGTTCTTCTTCAGGACTTATTAAAGAAATAGCTTCACCAGATGCTTCTGCACGCCCAGTTCTACCAATACGATGTATATAATCTTTAGGTGAACGAGGTAATTCGTAATTGATTACATAAGGTAAAAACTTAATGTCAATACCACGTGCCATTAAATCAGTTGCAACTAATACTTTTACTTTACCTTCTTTAAAAAAATCTAAAGCCTCAGTTCTAGCTTGCTGACTCTTTTTACTATGTATAGCAAAAGCGTCAATTCCATTTTGACTTAACTTTAATGCAATCGCATCTGCTCTGTGAACTGAAGAAGCAAAAACTAATACCTGTTTTATTTTTTGTGACTTAATGATGTATCGTAACAACGGTCCTTTTTTCTCTTCAGCAATTAAATAAGCAAACTGTTTAATTAAATCTAAGTTCTTTATTTCTTCTTCAACTTTAACAACTACAGGGTTTCGTAATAAATTACGATTGATATTATTTAAATCATCACTTAAGGTTGCTGAAAATAATAAGTTTTGACGGTTCTTTGGTAATAGGCCAAATATCTTACTCATTTCTTCTTTAAACCCAAGATTCAACATTTTGTCGGCTTCATCTAACACTAATATTTTAATAGCGGATAAAGACACTGCTCTGTTAGAAATTAAATCTAATAAACGACCAGGAGTTGCCACTAAAATTTCTACACCTTGCAATTCAATCATTTGAGGATTGATGGAAACACCACCATACACCGCCATACTTTTTACCTTGTTAGGTAAATTGGCACTCAATAATTTCACCACTTCACTTACCTGAATAGCTAATTCTCTGGTTGGTACTAATACCAAAGCTCTTACATGTCGGTTTTTAGAACCTACACCATCTTGAAACATCTGTAAAATAGGTAGCACATAACTCGCTGTTTTACCGGAACCTGTTTGCGCAATTCCTAAAATATCTTTTCCTTCCAAAATAGCTGGAATAGCTTTTTCTTGAATAGGGTAGGGTTGTGTATAGTTTTGTTCTGCTAAGGTTTTTATTAAATCAGCAGAAAGTCCAAGTTTTGAAAAGGGCATGTTGTCTTTTTTTGAAACGTAAATATACTACATATTTATAGAACGCTGATGACGCTGGTTTCGTATAATAAAAGAAGATTTTTTTATAATTTGATAAATGTGCAAATCATATAAAATCATAAACAATCTGTGTTATCTGCGTTCTATTTTTTATACACTATATTTGCAGCTTATAAATATCTCATGAACTACGAATCCATACTATCTCATTTCAATATTAAAGAATTAAACGAAATGCAGAAAGCAACTTTAGCGGCGATTCCAAAACCAAATGATGTGGTGTTAGTATCACCAACAGGTTCAGGTAAAACCTTAGGGTTCTTATTACCTATCTTACAATTATTAGAAGAAGATAAACAAGGCGTTCAAGTATTAATTTTAGTACCTTCTCGAGAATTAGCGATTCAAATAGAACAAGTGTTTAAGCAAATGAGCACTCCGTTTAAAATAAATTGTTGCTACGGCGGTCACTCCGTGCGCATTGAAGAAAATAACTTTCAACATCCACCAGCAGTATTAGTTGGTACGCCGGGTAGAATAGAACATCATTTGCGTCGTAAAAATTTAATCGTAGATGATATTAAAACTTTAATCCTAGATGAATTTGATAAGTCTTTAGAGTTTGGATTTAAAGATGAAATGGAATTTATTATTAGAGAATGTAAACATTTAAAAAAACGAGTGTTAACATCAGCAACAGCTTTAAAAGAAATTCCCAACTTTGTTGGATTAAAACATAGTGTAGAATTAAATTATACAACCGAACATAAAGATTTAAAATCGGCATTAGTAGTAAAAGCAGTTAGAGTAGAGGGCGATGACAAATTAGAAGCGTTAATGTTATTGTTAGGGAAAATAAATTCTAAATCAACTATTGTATTTTGTAATCACAGAGATGCCGTTAATCGTATTTCGGAACAATTAGAATTACACAAAGTAGATCATGGGTATTATCATGGTGGACTAGAACAAATAGATAGAGAAAAGACATTAATCAAACTTCGTAATGGCAGCATTAATTTATTAATCACGACTGATTTAGCAGCACGTGGTTTAGATATTCCTGAAATTGATGCGGTTATTCATTATCAGTTTCCTGCAACGGAGGATGTGATGATACACCGTAATGGTAGAACAGCTCGAATGAACGCCCAAGGAACTGCTTATTTTTTATTAGATATTGACGATCATTTACCGAAGTTTATAGATGTTATCCCAGAAGAAGAAACCTTGCCTAAAAAACTAACGCTTCCTGCTCCTTGCGAATGGAAAACCTTATACATTGGTGCTGGTAAAAAAGATAAGATCAATAAAATGGATATTGTGGGGATGTTGTTACAAAAAGGACAACTGCAAAAAGACGAATTAGGTAAGATTGAGGTTTTAGATCATTCGGCTTATGCGGCTGTTAAAGCAACTAAGATTATCAAAGTTTTACAATTGATAAAAGAAGAGAAGATTAAGAATCGTAAAATTAAAATGGAGGTTTCTTCTTAGTATATTTAAACACATAGACACATAGTTAACAAAGGTTTTCTTGGATTACAAATAAAGTAAGAGTGAAAAATAATCAATTATATAAGGTAAAGCTTCATTAGTATAGCGCGGGGATGTGAACGAACGGTGCGAACTGCAATTTTTTTGGAGGCACTGCGGAGGCTTTTCGAGCGAAAAAAGAATTGGAGTTGGCGTTAGTTCTTGATTTCTTTTGTTACTTTTCTTTATCAAGAAAGAAAAGTAAGTGGAAATAAAAAATAATTTGCTTGACTACCAATCACTACTACTACCACCACCTCCAGAATCACCACCTCCGCCACTAAAATCAGAACTGGACGAACTACTGTAACTAGAATCAGAACTTGAGCTGCTGCTCCAAGAAGAATCAGAAGAAGAAGTCCAGTTGCTTCCTCCACTTGAATTTTTTAATAAATCTTTTCTAAATGAAACAGCTATAAAAATAAAGATGATTAGTAAAAAAGTACCTATTACTGGGACTAAAAACAAAAGGATACTGGCAAAAATGATTACTTTTTTAGGCATTGGCCTATCTTTAATGCCTTTTGCTAATAATATAATAACCAAAAGAAAGATTGCACTAAACACATAAAAGAATACAAGTAATCCCCAAGGTGAATCTTCTAAGTCATCTGGATTAAATTCATGCTTACTATAATAAATCAATTGATCTATGCCTTTATCAATACCTTCATAATATTGGTTTGCTTTAAAAGATGGGCGCATCTCTTTATCCTGAATATGTTTAGTTAATAAATCAGGCAAGGCACCTTCTAAACCATATCCTGTTTGAATTCTAAATTTATGGTCGTCATAAAAAATGGCTATCAATATTCCGTTATTTTTGCCTTCTTTTCCAATCTTCCACGAATGAAAAATTTCTTCGCTATAACTTTCTAAATTTTTACCATTTAAACTATCAGCTATGTATACAAATAGTTGATTACTAGTACTATCCTCAAAGCGATGTAATTTAGCATTAAGTGAAGCTTCTTCATCATCTGTTAAAATAGATGCCTCATCAGTCACATAATTACTTGGTTTTTCTGGAAAATCCTGTGCCTGTAACAGGCAGGGGAATAGGAAAAAGAACCATAAAATGTATCTCATTGTAGTTGATTTAACTTAATTGTAGTGCTAAAATACTATAATAGTGCGAAACTCCTTTTAAGAATTATTATTTAATAAATTAGGATATTGTTAATAAAGTGTTTATATTTACACACTTCTTATTTTGAAGATTTGAATTAGAGTACGTTTGTAAATGCCAGTTGCAATTTTAAATACTTTACATTTTTCTTTAATAAAGTATAAATAATAACAACGATTAATGACATTTACAGAATTAAAACTCATCAAACCGCTACTTACAGCACTTGATAAAAAAGGATACAAAGAGCCGTCTCCTATTCAACAACAATCTATACCTCACATTTTATTAGGAAAAGATATTTTTGGTTGTGCTCAAACGGGTACAGGAAAAACAGCCGCTTTTGCATTACCCATTTTACAAATGATGGATGCTAATAAAAAGCCAAATCAGCGCAGAGAAATTAAAGCATTGATTTTAGCTCCTACTCGTGAATTAGCAACCCAAATCAGTGAAAATTTTAGAGAATATGGTGAAAACCTAGGCTTTAAACATGCTGTTGTGTTTGGTGGTGTTTCACAATTTCATCAAGTAGTAGCTATTAAAACAGGAATCGATATTTTAATTGCCACTCCAGGTCGTTTATTAGATTTAATGCAACAAGGCATTATCAAGCTAGGAGCCATTGAATATTTTGTATTAGATGAAGCTGACCGTATGTTAGATATGGGCTTTATTAATGATATGAAAAAAGTGATAGCTAAGTTACCAGTAAAAAGACAAACCATGTTTTTTTCGGCAACGGCAGCGCCAAATATCATGAAGTTAGCTAATACTATTTTAAATAATCCGGTAAGTGTAGCAGTTAATCCTGTTGCATCAACAGCCACTTTAATTAAGCAATCAGTTTACTTTGTTCAAAAAACTAAGAAAGCTGCTTTATTAAAATTTATTTTAGATGAAAAGAAAATTAACCATGTGTTGATTTTTACAAGAACTAAACATGGAGCTGATAAAGTGGCTAAAGCTTTAAATGCTTATAAAATAAAAGCAGAAGCCATTCACGGTAATAAATCTCAGAATAACAGAGAGAAAGCCTTGAAAGGATTTAAAGATAGAACGATTAATGTATTAGTTGCTACAGATATTGCCTCAAGAGGTATTGATGTAGATAAACTAACGCATGTTATCAATTATGAAATTCCTGAGCAAGCAGAAGCTTATGTGCATCGAATTGGTCGTACAGGTAGAGCAGGAGAGAGTGGAGAAGCAATTTCTTTGTGTAGTCATGAAGAGTTGCCATATTTTAAAGGCATACAAAAATTAATTAAAAAAGATATAGATGTGATTAAAAAACATCCTTATTCTTAGAACAAAATTACGGTGATCATCAAGTAGTGGTGGGGCTTTAATAATAAAAAACAAACAATAAAAATTAAAAAAATGAAAAACGGAGTAGTAAAATTTTACAACGAAGCTAAAGGTTTCGGATTCATCAAAGAGGATAACGGTCCAGAGATCTTTGTTCACGCAACAGGTTTACAAGAAGAAATTCGTGAAAACGATGCAGTTGTATTTGATGTACAAGATGGTAAAAAAGGATTAAATGCAGTTAACGTTAAGTTAGCTTAATCTTTAATTATATAATTCTTAAAAATCCCTTACTCAAAAGAGTAGGGGATTTTTTATTTCCTAAAACTCAATAGCCAATCTGTTGCTTCATCTTCCGAATCAAAAGCTTTACTAGGAACAGATGGTTTATTTATTTTTAAATAAAAATTTACGACCATTCGTTGCGCTAAATTTTTAACTACCATAGCTTCTGCAATTGAAAAACGTAAACCTTCTTTACTTGCCGAAAATTCACGAGCATCATTTGTAAATTGTGTGGTACTTCCCGCCAGCATTAAAACTAATCCAGAGCTTAATTCTCCATTTAATAATTCTCCTTCTGCAATGTTTAACTGCACACTTTCTTCTAAATCAATCGAGTGATCGCTTAACATGTCAATTCTAATAATGCCATTAGAGAGTAACTCCACATTAGCATACTCAAATTGTATATTTTTTAAAACTTTCACATACTAAATGTATGTTACTTTTTGGAAGAATCAAACTTTACAAACAGATTTATATAGATTAGTCGAGAAATTCTTATAATCCATGGGAATAAAAGTAGTATTACACCGAAAAATAATGAAAGATAGGTAAAGAGAGATAATTTTAATATAACAACAAATAGTAGGAATAAACCAATTCCTAAAGCAACATTTAAACCATAACTTACATACATGGCGCCGTAATAAAAACCTACTTCTTTATTAAACGCTTCGTTGCAGTGTCGACAATGCTCATGCATTTTCATAAAGCCCTTTGAATAAGCACTTTTATTAATAAAGAAGTCGCCTTTATGGCATTTAGGGCATTTGTTACCAAAAATCGAGTAAAGTTTACTATTGTAAAGCATATTTTTTAAGTACTAAATAGAAATTGCTTAAGCCTTTTTAGAAAACAATCTCGCAAAAAATGATGGCTTAACTTTGGCTGTTTCTGTTTTACAAGCCGTTGTTACAATTTTAGCGTTTGTTTTTTGAATAGCCCCAAAGCCGCCAGCCACATCTACTAATTTTTCGTAACCATTTCTTTTAAGTATTGAAGCTGCAATCATACTGCGATATCCACCTGCACAGTGAATATGATATTCTTTATTTTTTGATAATGAATCTTGCCAATCAGTAATAAAATCAAGCGGATTAGAATTAACACTGCATAAATGACTAGACTCATATTCTCCTGGTTTTCTCACATCTAATACATCCAAAGTGTTATTTGATAATTTTCCAGAAAATTCATCTGCTGTTATAGATAAGATAGACGATGTTTGATTTCCAGCATCTTTCCAAGTATTTACACCGCCTTCAATAAAACCAATGCAATTATCATAACCAACACGACTTAAGCGCATCACAGTTTCTTCTTCTCTTCCTTTTGGTGTAACCAAAATAATGGGTTGTTTTAAATCAGTAATTAAAGCGCCAACCCAAGGGGCAAATTGCCCATCAATACCAATAAAAATAGAATTAGGAATGTGTTCAGCCGCAAATTCTTGTGGCTTTCTAACATCTAAAATAATAGCTTTAGTTGTTTCTAATAAATGCTTAGTATCATTAGCGGTTAATGCTTTTGTTCCTCTTGATGTTACAGTATCATAGTTATCATAACCCGATTTATTTAACTGTGCATTTTTAGCAAAGTATTGCGGAGCAGGTAAAATACCAGTGGTTAACTCTGTAATAAAAGCATCTTTAGTAATATTAGCTAAAGCATAATTTGTTTTCTTTTGATTACCTAAAGTGTCGAATGTTTCTTTACTCATATTTTTACCACAAGCAGACCCAGCGCCATGAGCTGGATAAACAATCACATCATCAGGTAAGGTCATTAATTTATTCCTTAATGAATCGTAAAGCATGCCTGCTAAATCTTCTTGTGTTAAATCAGATTTAATAGCTAAATCTGGTCTACCAACATCACCAATAAATAAAGTGTCGCCCGTAAACATGCAGTGAGGTTTTTTATTTTCATCTAATAATAAAAAGGTAGATGATTCTAAAGTATGTCCTGGAGTATGAAGCACTTTGATGGTTAGTTTACCAACTTTAAATTCTTGATTATCTGTGGCAATCACACTTTTGAAATCTGTTGTAGCATTTGGACCAAAAATAATATCAGCTCCAGTATGCTTCGCTAAATCTACATGTCCCGAAACAAAATCTGCATGAAAATGGGTTTCGAAAATGTATTTAATTTTAGCATTGTTTTTTGCTGCTAAATCTAAGTATGGCTTGTATTCTCTTAATGGATCAATAATGGCGGCTTCGCCTTCTGATTGTATAAAGTAAGCGCCTTGAGCCAGACAACTTGTATATAATTGTTCAACTAACATATCATAAAATATTTATACGTAAAATTAAGAAATAAACTATTAAAAAATTGCTAAAAAATAACGTATTATCAAAGACTTAATAACCGAAAGCAGTTTATTTCAGTTTGGAATTTGAAATAATTTTGGGAAATATATAACAAATGATAAATGTTAAATCAACTTTTTTACCAATAGGTTTTGTTAGGTCATAGTTTTATTTAAAACAAATTTTCAACGGATATCTAAATTCCTCTCTAGTCTTTATTTTGCCATATTTTTCTGCTGGTTTCCAAGTCGGCATGCCCTTAATTGCTGATAAATATAAGTTATCAATTTTTGTAATATTAGAAGTTTTGATAATTTTCACTTCACTCACATTACCATTTTCGTCAATAGTCCATTGAGCTACTGGTGTATTGAAAACATCAAATTCACTTTTAGTAACGCTTATTTTTTGCGTAACGTTTATAGTTATATATTCTAACATTTTTTTAAATCCCCCAGGATACTCTGCACGAACTTCTGGAATAGTAAACGTTTCTTTTGTCTTAGGTAAACCAATAGAACAGGTATCTGAATAAGCTTTTAATTGCCCAAATGAAACAAGATGTCCGAGTGTCAAAATTACGAAAAACATTGTTTTCATCTTGTTAATTATAAAAAGTGATTGAACTATTTCATGTCATTAATCACATTACTAGTTTCAAAAATATAATTGTCTTTTTGAACGTTTTTAGTCCATTTGATTTCTTTATTCAATTTAATAGTATCATTCTTTAATACTTCTTTATCAAAGTTTGGCAAATCGGCCGTAAAGGTTTTGATATCTACTTTTAACTCATCATACTTTTTATACTGTTCGCGTAATTCCTTTTGCTCAGCCCTATATTTTTCGAGTTTTAAATTATATTTCGTATCATCTTTTTTAGCTTTTAATTCTTTAGATTGCGTTTCAATTAATTTAAAAGCAGAACTCGATTTTATACGTTCAGTGCTTCCTTTTTTAACTTTAGAGTAGTTAATAGACGTGTACTCATCGTAAGTTGCTTTCATAATTTCGTCCCAAGGCATTGGATAATCTAATTCTTTTTCGCCCACATCAATAAATGCATAAGGATCTGGTAAAACTACATCTGGCATTACACCTTTTAATTGCGTAGCACCACCATTAATTCTATAAAATTTTTGGTTGGTAATTTTTACTTCTCCTAATGGTTTAATAGTATCAAACTGAGGTAAAACAGCAGGATCTAAGTTATAAAAAGATTGAACCGTTCCTTTACCAAAACTTTGAGTTCCAATAATAACACCGCGTTTGTAATCTTGAATTGCAGCTGCTAAAATTTCGGAAGCTGAAGCACTACCATGGTTTATCATAATAGCTAAAGGTCCGTCCCATGCAACATCCGAATTTTTATCATCCATTACATAAACTCTTCCATTTTTGTCTTTCACCTGCACTACTGGGCCATTAGGAATAAACAAACCAGCCATTTCAACTACTTCTTGTAAAGAACCACCACCATTGTCGCGTAAGTCAACAATAATTCCCTCAACACCTTGCGCTTTTAATTTTTCAATTTCTTTTTTCATATCGGCTGAGCAGCGGTGCGCGCCATTACGAGTAAAATCAGCATAAAACATAGGTAAATAGATGTAACCAATTTTCTTTTTATTATTTAAAATAGCTGATTTTGCATAAGTTTCATCCATTTCAATCACATCTCTTATAATAGGTATAACTAAAAATGAGCCATCAGGTTTTTTAACGGTTAATCTAACTTCTGTGCCTTTTTTTCCTTTTATTAAATCAATGGCGTCATCCATTTCCATATTAGTAATATCAACAGGTTCTTTAATTCCTTGGGCTACTTTATGAATTTCGTCACCAGCTTTCAAATCACCTTGTTTAAATGACGGAGAACCAACAATAACTTCAGATACCTTTAAAATACCATCTTTAGCTTGTAAACGTGCGCCAATTCCTTCAAACTGCCCGCTCATACTCTGGTCAAATTTCTTTTTTTCTTTTGGAGCAAAGTATTCAGTATGCGGGTCGTAAAGGCCTGTAATTGTATTTACGTATGACGAGAAACGATCTTTGTTTGTTATTTTACTTAAACGCTTAAACCAATCAACGTTTGCTTTTAATGTTTTACGACGAGCATCAACTTCTAAGCTATCAAATGTTTTTTCGGTAAAAACAGTGTCTTTTTTCTCTTTAGCTTTTTCTTGTCCAGTAAGCATTTCATCCAAACGTGCTAATGTTTGATATTTCAGCATCTTAGTCCATTGCTCTTTCAATTCTTGTTCGCTTGTTGCGTATTTTAATTTTTCTCCATCAGTTTCATATTCTTGTTCTTCTTCGTAATTAAAAGCTTTTGATAAAATTTCTTTACTCCAAGTTTCTTTTTCCTTTATACGTTTAGCAATAATATCTATTGATAATTTATAAAAATCAAATGTGCCATTATTTATTTCATCATCAATACTTTTACGGTATTTACTTAAAGCATCTACATCGCTTTGTAAAAGAAATTTCTTACTAATATCTAATCGTTTTAAGTAAAGGGTATAAGCTTTCTCACTAAAATCATCATCAACCTTTAAAGGACTATAATGTGCCTGATTTAAAACAGACATTAAAATATCCTGTAGTATTTGGTTTTTATCAAACTGATAAAATGTAAAGGAACATAGGCTAATTACTAAAGCTATCAGTGCTGGTTTTATGAATTTATGTTGCATAGTAAGCAAATTTAAGGGTAATATTAATATTTAACGATGTAATTATAACGAATAATGCCCGTTAGTAACATTCGTATTATATAGTTTATTTTAAACTTTGTATAGTTGTTTAAATTTAAGGGTTCTTTACCTAATTAAAACAACCAAAAACTCTTTATTTGTTTAAACTTTGTTAATTCATAGCCCATCTAAACCATTACATTTACCATTCAATTTTAAATAAATTTTGTACCATGATAGATTTTACACGTTCGGAGTTAACCAATTTTGTGATACATTATGTTGGTAATAAAGGCTTAGGGGAAGAGTTAACGCTTAGCGAAAAGAAGATAGAAATCAGCGATGATTTTTTAAAAGATACGGTGATGCGTTACTTAACATCACCTTTTAAAACAGATATCTATTATCAGTTTAAGTCGAAGAATGAAATGCATTACCATGATGTACAAAGTTATGCAACTGATATTTTTTCGTCGCAAAAAAAATTTATAGAAAGTAGTAAACATTTTGCTGAACACTTGTATAACCAATCGATGCATCCGAAAATTAAAGGAGGAGAATTTTACACTTGTTATTTTAAAGATTGTAATGTAGATGGCGTTATTTGTGATGCCATTGGTTTATTTAAAACTGAG
>JBKJPW010000093.1:0-3986 GCA_046594225.1 Bacteroidia bacterium | reverse complement strand
CGATAAAAAAATCTAAAAACACCCTTATTTTTAAATAATCAGAAACTGTTGTAAACATTATTTTGTAGTGATACAGATTATCTATATTTTTCAAAAAAATTAATTCACCATGAGCACTTCACTACAAACTCAAAAATCAAAAGTATCTAAACTTGCTGAAAACATTATTGGCTCCGAAATTATTAAACTAGCTGGAGAAGTTAATGAGAAAATAAAACAAGGTGAGAAAATATATAACATGACTATTGGAGACTTTAATCCAAAGGAATTTCCCATTCCTACTGAATTAAAGCAATATATAGTTGATGCTTATTTTGATGATCAAACCAATTATCCAGCTGCCGATGGTATGTTAGAATTGCGAAATGCTGTTTCTAATTTATTAAAAGAGCGAGGAAATTTAGATTATAAAAATGATGAGATTTTAATTGCCGGTGGTGCGCGACCTGTTATCTATAGTATTTTTAGAGCATTAGTTGACCCAAATGATACGGTTATTTTTGCTGTCCCATCTTGGAACAACAACCACTACTCTTATTTAAATTCTGCTAAAGCTGTAGTGATTGAAGCTACTCCTGAGCAAAATTTTATGCCAACTGCGGCTGATATAAAACCTTATATTCAAGAAGCAACATTATTGGCATTATGCTCTCCCCAAAATCCCACAGGAACTATTTTCAGTAAAGAGGGGTTAGAAGAAATCTGCGATATGATTTTGGCAGAAAATGCTCGTCGTGGACCCGATGCTAAACCAGTGTATTTAATGTACGATCAAATTTATTGGGCATTAACATTTGGTAATAACAAACACTATAATCCCGTTGTATTACGTCCTGAAATGAAAGCATACACTGTTTTTGTAGATGGTATTTCTAAATCATTAGCTGCAACTGGTGTTAGAGTAGGATGGAGTATGGGGCCAAAAGCTATTATTGATAAAATGAAAGCTATTTTAACTCACGTTGGAGCTTGGGCACCAAAAGCGGAGCAAATGGCAACAGCAAAATACTTAAGTGATTTATCGATGTATGATTCTTTTATTGAAGAACAAAAAATAAAAGTAATTACTCGCTTAGATGGATTCTATAAAGGTTTTCAGGATTTAAAAAATGAAGGATTTAAAGTAGATGCCATTACTCCACAAGCTGCTATTTACTTAACTATTAAGTTCGACTTACATGGTATGAAAACAGCAGACGGTAATGTTTTATCTACTACAAAAGACGTTACTAAATTTATTTTGGACGAAGCAAAATTAGCAGTTGTTCCATTTTATGCATTTGGAGCTGATGATAATTCTCCTTGGTATCGTATGTCGGTTGGAACTTGCAAAGTAACAGATGTTGCTGATGTCATTTCTAATTTAAGAACAGCATTAAAGAAATTGTCTTAAAATTTCCCCGCAGATCGCGCTGATTTCACAGATAATCAAGAGATTCTTTATCTCCAAAAGTAGTTGCGAATTTAAATTGATTTTTTTTATTTAAAAAAATCTGAGTCTATCTACGTGAATTATAAACTAGCTTTACAATAATAGCCTGCACATTTTATGCAGGCTATTTATTTTTTAGCTATTTTTACTAAAACAATTTAGCGAAATGAAAAAATTTGTCTTCTTTTTATTATTATCAATTTCATTAATCCCAGAAGCATCTGCAAATCCTGGTGATACAACATGGGTAACCATTTATAATTTACGCAAAATCACCCAATATGGTAATTATGATACTTCTGCCGTTTTACCAACAGGGAAAACATATAGAAAAATTAGACTGCATTATATTTTAGGACGATATGCTTGTCCAAGTGGAACACAATATTGCGGGTCATGGGACTACACCACGCAAGTTTATATAAAACCTACTAATGCGGATACCATGGAAATTGCTAGAATCATTACGCCTTACGCTACTGATTGGTTAGGTTCAAATAGAAAACATGATTTTATTGTAGATGTATCAGATTATGCTTCTCTATTAAATGGAAATTTAGATTTTAGATATAAATACGATGGTTATTCGTGGGGTTTTACCCTAACTCTAAAATTAGAAATGATTGAAGGAACACCTCCAATGGAAGCGCTTGCAGCCAGAAACATTTACGATGGATATTATTCTTATGGTAATACTTCTGACCCTATCGAAAATCATTTAATTGAAAAACCATTTATGTATAATTCTCCTGTTGCAAAAGCATCCGTAAAAAACATCATAAGCGGGCATGGTTCTGATGATAATGGTTGCGGAGAGTTTTGTAGTAAATATTATGATTTAAAAATTAATGGTTCAGCTATTTCTCAAAAACAATTATGGAAAAGTGATTGTGGTAAAAATGATATTTACCCACAAACAGGGACTTGGTTATATGAAAGAGCAAATTGGTGTCCAGGGCAAGTTGTGTTTCCAATTATACACGATATTACATCATTAACATCACCTGCATCTACTTTTTCGGTGGATGTAGATATGGAACCTTATGTTTCTCCAACACAGTCAAATACAGGAGGTTATAATATTGTATCTCAATTAATTTCATATGGTGTACCTAACTTCAATACAGACGTTTCAATTGAAGATATTATATCACCAACAAACGACCCTAATTATTTCCGTTCCAATAATATATGTTCTAACCCAAAAATTAAAATTAAAAATGTAGGCACCAATCCTATTACCTCTGTTGTATTTAGTTATAACATGAATGGCGTTTCTCCAACAACCTTTACATGGACTGGTAATTTAGCATTTTTACGTGACACAATAGTAGAATTAGGTACTGCTTTATCTTTATATAATGGAGTAGTTATTAATCAATTTAATGTTTCTGTACAAAATGTAAATGGAACAGGAGCTGATCAAAATCCAGATAACGATTACTATAAATCTACTTTTAATAATGTAAAAATATATCCTACTAAGTTTGTTATTCTTTTAACTACTAATGCCGCTAATAGTCCTATAAATTCAGGATATAATGAATCACATTGGGAATTAAAAAATGATGCAGGATCTGTAATTGCTAGCAGAACTAATTTAGCTAATAGTACTACTTATAGAGATACTATGAATTTGCCTGATGGATGCTATACATTTACCATGGACGACGATGGCTGTGATGGTATATCCTGGTGGGCATATCAGTACTATACTCCAAACCCTGGTTATGGAAGTTTAAAGTTTAATAAATTAAGCCCGGCTATTCCTTTAAAATCTTTCACTGGTGATTATGGCTGTCAAATTATTGAACGTTTTGTAGTAAGTAGTACCGTAACTGGTATCGAAAAAACGGAAACGTCTGCTACTAAATTCTTATTATATCCTAATCCTACAGCTTCAAAATTAAATATATTGTTCGATGTTTCGGAATTACAAACCGTAAATTATAGTATTACTGATATTACAGGGAAAGAAGTAAAAACAGGAAAATTCAGCAATATTGGAGCAGATGTGTTTTCAGTTGAATTAGATAATTTATTAAGCGGAATGTATTTTATGACCTGTAAGTTTGATAAAGGAAGTGTTATTACTCAAAAATTCACTATTAACAACTAGTAATTATTAAAAATAAGGTAAAAAAAGAGGATTAATTGTGAATAACTATTGTTTGTTTAACAAAATACCTTATATTTGTAGCCCTATTTATAGATAACATTAAACGAAGAATAACATGTATTTAACATCAGAAGTAAAGAAAGACATTTTTAAAAAACACGGTGGTAGCGATAAAAACACTGGTTCAGCTGAATCTCAAGTGGCATTATTTACTCACCGTATAGACCATTTAACAGGTCACTTAAAAAACAATAAAAAAGATTTTGGAACACAACGTGCTCTATTAAATTTAGTAGGTAAGCGTCGTGCATTATTAGATTATTTAAAAAACACGGACATTATGCGTTACCGTGCGGTTATTAAAGTATTAGATATCCGTAAGTAATTATGTGTTCTTGTTAAGTATTAAAGGGCATTTCGAGTAATCGAGATGCC
>JBKJPW010000084.1:0-22126 GCA_046594225.1 Bacteroidia bacterium | reverse complement strand
TAGGATTCACAGCTTTATCGGTAGAAATCATGACGAATTTTTCTACTTTAAATTCCACAGCTAAATCCGCAACCGTTTTGGTTCCTAATATGTTGGTTAAAATAGATTCTGATGGATTGTTTTCCATCATAGGCACATGTTTATAAGCCGCAGCATGAAATACAATATGTGGTTTGAACGTATTAAACACATTGCGCATACGGTCTTGATTTCTTACATCACCAATTACAACTTCATGTTTAAATGAGATTCCTTTTTCATTGAATTCCAATTCTAATTCATGCAAGGGGCTTTCTGCCTGATCTAACAATACTAATAAGCTTGGATTAAATTTAGCGCACTGTCTTGCTAACTCTGCACCTATAGAACCAGCAGCGCCAGTAATTAAAATAGTTTTATGGTTTAGTTGTTTATTTATTAAGGCGTTATCTAATTTAATGGGGTCGCGTTCTAATAATTCGTCAATGTTAATACTCTTAATTTGATTGAAGCTTAATTCTCCATTAATCCATTTAGCAACAGGTGGCACGTTTAATACGCGAACCCCAAATTGCAGACACTCATCAATAATATTATTTTTTTTGTGAGGAGGTAAATTTTGAATACTAATAATAACAGACTCTACATTGTTTTCTTTAATGAGTTCTCCTAATTTAGAAGTTGGATAAACAAATACACCTTCTAAACTTCTACCTATTTTTCGTTCGTCATCATCAATAAAACCAACTACTTTATAACGAACAGCAGCATCTCTATCCAAAGTGCGTTTGGTAATAATGCCACTTTCTCCAGCGCCGTAAATAATAACCTGTATCCTTTCTTTTTCAGGATTTTTCGATTCAAAATAGATAGCTTTTACTGCTAAACGAGAGCTAATCATTAAAAACAACGTTACTAGTGCGTCTATAATAATAATTGCGGTAGGAATGATAAAATACCCTAATGTGTACAACGTTATAAAATTAACAACAACTAATAGTAAGCTTCCAAAAATGACTACTTTAAAAATACGCATAGCATCATTGGAGCCTGTATACCTTACAACTCCTTTGTAGGTTTTTGAGATAAAAAAAGAAACTGATCTTATTACAAACAACAACAAATAATCATAAGGTAAATTTTTTAAATCTTCTGTAGGAATTTGTTTAAAATTAAATCTTAAAAAAAATGCTAAGGTTAAAGAAAACGCACATATAATTAAATCAATAATTAAAATTGACCAGCGAGGTAAATTGTACTTCCAAAAGTATTCTAGTATCTTGTGCATTAGCGTAAAAGTACGTTTTTAGTGCCAATAGACAAAATTGATTTTTATACTAATAACTTAAATAAGGCAATATTAACCTCAGCTTTTCATCAGTAAAAATACCTAGTTCTTTAATATCAGCTTCTGCCAATTTTCCGTGCTTTAACCTAAAATTAACAACTGCCTGTGCCGACTGGAAATTAAAATAGGGATGCTTACGTAAAGAATTAAAATCAATAGCGTTGATTGGTATTTTTACTAAAGCTGTTGGGTCTAATTTAATTTGAGAAGAAAGCATTAAGAATAAGCTGTCATTCATTCCATAAACATCCTTCAATTGATTAACAGAATGAAAACCTCCCAGCATAGTTCTATATTTTATAATACGTTTAGTAAAACCAGGGCCGATTCCTTTTAAAAAGACAATAGATAAACTATCAGCCGTATTTATCTCCACTAACTCCTTTGTGTAAATTTTCTTTTCGTAGGTATGTGGTTTGTTGGCGAAAGCAGAATCGCGTTTATATTCTTTCTTAGTATTTGGGATCAATATATAACTCTCTAATGCTTCATACAATTTAGGAGATAAGCCATATAAATTTTTAAGGTCCTCTGCTTTAAAAAATTTACCGCCTTTATTTCTAAATTTAATTAAAGTGGCACTTAGCTTTTTTGAAAAGCCCAATTTTTGAGCATCTTCTTCAGTAACGGTATTAGGATTAAAAACAAATCGTTGATTGTTATTTATATTACTAAGTTTATTTTCGGTTAAATCAGGTTTATAAGATTCTTTAATAGATTGGTTATTCACTTCGTTCGGATTAGTCGGCGACAGTATGTTAATTGTCATCAATTGAACGTTACGGGAATCATTACCAATAAAAGGCATTAATAATCGAATAGAGAAAAGAATAACAATAATGATGCAAAGCACAAAAACACCATTACGTTCTTGCTTATTGAAATGAAAGAAATTAAATAGAAAATTTCTAAGCTTCTGAACTGGCATTTTTACTTCGTTTAAACATAAAATAAACTGGTACACCTAAAGCAATAATTAATAAGCCCATTCCG
Source organism: Bacteroidia bacterium (assembly GCA_046594225.1). Classification (GTDB taxonomy): domain Bacteria; phylum Bacteroidota; class Bacteroidia; order B-17B0; family Aurantibacillaceae; genus UBA4416. The sequence goes on along the minus strand of JBKJPW010000084.1, from coordinate 19,806 downwards.
CAATTAAACGTTTTATATACTAACAAGTCAACACATATTAATGTCGTTAAAATAATATATAATGCAGGAACAATAGGATAACCAAATGCTTTATAAGGACGTTCAGCATCTGGCATTTTTTTGCGTAATACAAATAATCCTGCAATAGTGATGATATAAAATATTAAGGATGAGAAAGTGCAATAATCTAACAAATCACCATAAGAACCGCTTAAACATAATACCGATGCCCAAATTCCTTGAAATACCATAGCATTTGAAGGCACGTTAAATTTATTCAATTTGGCGGTGCTCTTAAAAAACAACCCATCTTTTGCCATCGATTGAAATAAGCGAGAACCTGCTAAAATTAATCCGTTATTACAACCAAAAGTAGAAATCATTATTAATGCCGCCATTAAGTATTTTGCAATATCACCAAATACTAAAAATAAAGCAGCTGTTCCTACTCTATCTTTTTGCGCAAACATAATTCCTTGCTCAATCACTGTTTGTCCGTTTAAGCTACCATCCAATGGCAATAAACACAGATATGCCACATTGGCTAATATATAAATCAAGGTTACAATACAAACACCAAAAAATAAACCTAAAGGTATATTACGTTTTGGGTTTTCTACTTCTCCAGCAATAAAAGTAACATTGTTCCAAGCATCGCTACTAAATAAAGAACCAATCATGGCTAATCCTAAAGCAGTTGCTAAGGTCATACCAGATAATGGTAAAAAGTCGTATCCTATTCCAGTTTCTGGGGCTGCAATAACTTTCTTGGCCTCCCAAGCATGAGCCATATTATTAGAAAACACATCAGAGTGAAAACCATAATAAATACCTACAATAATTAAAGCAAATAAGGCAATTAATTTAGCCGAAGTAAAAATGCGTTGAATGGCTTTTCCATTTTCAATACCACGTGTATTGATGAAAGTTAAAAGAGCAATGATAAAAATAGCGAGTAATTGCGCGCTTGTAATTTTAAGTCCTAGTATTTGAAACATCACATTTCCTTCTTCAAAAAAAGGAATAAACACACCAGTAAATTTTGCAAAGGCAACAGCTACTGCGGCAATAACTCCTGTTTGAATCACTAAGAAAACTGTCCAGCCATACACAAAGGCCACTAAATCGCCGAAAGCTTTTTTAATGTAAACAAATTGTCCGCCAGCTTGTGGCATCATCCCTGCTAACTCTCCATAACTTAATGCGGCAAATAAGGTTATGACTCCTGATAAGATCCAAACTACTAATAACCATCCTGCAGAACCAACCACACGGGCAATATCAGCACTCACAATAAAAATTCCTGAACCAATCATAGAACCTGCAACAAGCAGAGTGGTATCAAATAAATTAAGACTTGGTTTTTTTATATTCATATAAATAATTTATTATCGTAACAGAGTTACATGACCCACTTTTTCAATAGTCTTACTCTTAATATCTTTAGCTGTTAATTTATAGGTGTAAACGCCCAGCTCGCAATTTACATTTTTATAGGTTCCATTCCAACCACCATTTAAGTCTTCGGTTCTAAAAATATTCTCTCCCCATCTATCAAATATTAATAATTCAATTTCTACAAAACCAGAATATTCAGGCTTAAATACGTCATTTAATAAATCTCCATTAGGCGAAAAACTATTAGGAATATAAAGTGTGGGAGTTACCTTAATCTCAACCGAATCTTTAGCCATACATCCATACTCATTATAAACAATAGCATAGTACGTGATGTTAGTGGGTACAATAGCAGCATTATTATTACAAGCCAAACACGACAACATGTAATCAGGTTCCCATACAGAAATAGTATCTGATGCTGCATACATTTGTACAACCTCTCCCGAAAAAACCTCAATTGATTTTGGCGTAACAGTAAGTGATGGTAATGAATATACTTTTACATCGTATGTTCCTGTGGTAAGACATGGCCCATTATATATATTTAAGGTATAGGTCACATCATACTTTGGACTCACAAAAGGATTATAAATATATGTATCATCAATTTCATATGCTGGCGCCCATTCGTAATTATATCCTAAAGGACCCATCAATTGTTTCCTGTCGTTTAAACACAATGATATAGAATAAGTATTCATACTCACATGAGTAAATGAATCTACTCTGATACTATCTTTATACAAACAATTATTGGATATTGTTGTTAAATAGTACCATCCCGGAGTAAATGCATTAATGGTTGCTGTACTTTGCCCACTACTCCAAAAATAAGACGAACAAACTTGATTCGCAAACAGTTTAACGGTATCATCAATACATGCATGCGCTGGGTCTAATACTATTTTTGTATCATTTTTAAACACAAATATTTGCGCAGAATCATTTTTTAAACAACCATTTTTTTCTACCGTAACGTGATATAATTGACTGGCTGGTGGCGAAACGTTAGGCTGTTGAATATTAGCATTATTTATAAATGTATTGGGAGTCCAAGTAAAAGTACAACCAGCGGGTGCCCCTAAATTTATTTGTATAGAATCTCCCAAACATATATTTTGCGAGAGTGGAGAAACTAATGATAACGGTGGCATAACAGTAACTGTTGTAAAAACGGTATCCGACGTGTTACAGGAATTGCTACTAAAAGAAATTAACTGAACAGTGAAAATACCCGATGCTGAATAAGTATGAACCGGAGCAAAAGCAGTAGACGTATTTCCATCACCAAAATCCCATGAATAAGTTACGCCAAAAGAACTATTGGCGTTAGTAAAATTAACTTGTAAAGGCGCGCAGCCACTTTGAATGGCTGGCAAAGGAGATAATGTAAGAATAGATACGACATTTATAGTTGTATAGGTTGTATCAAATACTATGCAAGATGCATTATTTTGCGAAATAAGCTGTACCGTATATACACCAATTGCAGTATAGGTGTGTGTTGTTGAATACGTTGTAGCCGAAGTACCATCTCCAAAATTCCAAACATAACTAGCACTAGTTGAATTATTACTATTACTAAAATTTACAATCAAAGGGGCACAGCCAGTTTGCGAAGCAGGTAAAGGATTTAAAGCTATTAAAGGAAGGACTGTTACCGTAGTATAAGTTGTATCATAAACATTACAGGTAGCATTATTATTTGAGATGAGTTGTACCGTATAAACACCAACCGATGTATAAGTATGTGCTGGTGCATAAGCTGTTGATGTTGCTCCATCTCCAAAATCCCAAAAATAGTTTACTCCGTTAACACTATTATTTACAAAACTAACTGCTAATGGCAAACAACCTGTTGGGTTAGTAGGATTAGTTGATAATTGAGCGATGGTTAAATTTGAATTGAACGTGAATTTAACCACGGCATTATTACAATTGGTTGAACCGTTTTGTGTTGACCAAGCAGTTGGCGTAGCGGGCATATCATCATTACCTCCACAACTTTCACAAATAGATTGGTAAATAATGCCTGATTTATCAAACCTACTGGTTCCACCATCCACATGTTCGTGACTTAGATTTCCTCCAAAAAATGTAGCGTATTGTAATGATAATGCATTGGGATTTAAAACCATAAAGTAAAAATCACGGCCATCTGTTGCACTCATAAATGCATTTGAAGTAACTGGTAAACCAGTAGTAGAACTATTTGGTTGACTTTGATTGTATAACGTTCCTCCCCATCCAGACATATAAATGCTACCACAAACATCTACCAAAAATGCAGATGGAGAAATATCTGGAAATCCGTCGCCTGAACCAACAACTGTAGAAAAAAACGAGCTTGTTAAACTAGAATTAAAACAATGAATAAACTGCCCACTATTTGGATTACTATACACTCCTGCAGATACAGGATATGAACCTTCGGTTTGTCCGAATACATATACTCTGTTTTGCTTATCCATTTGCACAAAATAAGATTGATCGTACAAAGAAGTTCCTATGTAGGTTGAAGCTTGAACAGAATTTCCATTAAAAGAAAATAAACTTAAAAAGCCATCAACTCCACCTTTTGCTGTTGGGTTTACGCTTCCTGCTGTTGTATAAAAATCTGAACTATTAGTTCCACCAGTAACGTATAATTCATCATTAGCATTTAATGCAATATTATAACCGCCATCCATTGCTGAACCTCCAAAATAAGTACTGAATATGAGCGCATTTAAACCAGGTTTTAATTTTGCAACGCAAGCATCTTGCGATCCATTTAATGTATTTTGAAAACAACCAGGCGTTACAGGGAAATTAGATGAAATCGTATTTGAAGCTATATATACATTATTAGAATCATCAACAATTACACTACCTCTCAAATCATCTGAATAATTATAATGCAAGCCTCCTAAAAAAGCACCGCCATTTACGCCTTCATCTTGAGTTCCTCCTAAATAAGTACTAGCTACTAAAGCTGTTCCCGAGGTGTTAAATTTTGTAACAATCAAATCAGAACCTCCAGCATTTGACGTTTGAATAACACCTGATGTGATTGGAAAATCGGAAGAGTAAGATCTTCCAAAAACCACTAACTCACCTAAATTATCTACAATAATGCTTTCAGCAGATTCATTACCAGTACCGCCTAAATAGGTTGAATATAATAAGTTTGAACCTGTAGGATTAAATTTGGAAACAGAAATATCTCCACCATAACCTGTTCCGCCCATATAATTTATTTGAAAAGCTCCGGTTGATAAAGGATAAGATGGACCAAAACACATACCAGCCGTGTAGGCATTTCCTTGAACATCATAAGTAGCAGTCATTCCAAAATTATCCGACAAAGAGCCTGTGTAAGTTGCAAATACTAAAGTTGGATCAATAATTAATTCGTAATTCTTATTATAGTTATTTCCTATTTTAAAGTGGACTTGTTTGTTTTGTAAAACGTAGCTACAGTTTACTTCTATTTCTTTACCATTAATAATTTGATAAGCATAAGGAGCTTTTTGTACGATATCGCCTACTTCAGTTTCTAAAATTAAATGGCCTTCAATTACTTTTAAATAGTTTTGTCCTTTAAACTCCATCATGAGTTGACTAACATCAGCTCCTGGATTTACGATAAAATCAAACCGAAAATTATTTTTTTGGCTGCAATATTTTACATCAATACCTTGATATAAGTTTTTGTAAACTATTTGCTTGAACGATTTAACTTGAGAAGCCCATTTGGCCGGATTTTTTCCAATAAAATAATTTTCATAAAAAGTATTAGAGTCTGTTTCTTGAACAATTGAATTTAAGTTACAATTCACAAAATCCATTTTAATGGCATGGTAGGTTATAGGAGCTTTAGAACCTTGGTGATGCATTGCCTCTAATCCATCTTTAGAAAAAAACACATAAGATAAACCTTGTTGTTCTAGAAACACTTTACCACCTTTAAATTTGCCCTCATATAATACCTTATCGTTCCACTGCCCTTTGTTTTGAGCAAATAATACATAGGAAGGTTGTGGCAAAACAGGAATCTTCAAAGAATCTTTGTCAAATCTTGCAAATCCAAAAAAGGATAAAAAGACAAAAAACAATATATATCCTAGTGCTTTAATTGTAACTCAAATATATGATAATTAAAGAGATATACAAATATATTCACTCATTGGCAGCATAAAAAAAAGGCGGATAAACCGCCTTTCTAAATTATTCTTTTTCTTGTTTTTCAAGATTAGAGTTTCGTTTTCCGTAAAGGAAATAAACAACTATGCCTAATACTCCCCAAATTAAGAAGAAGTTCCAAGTTGCAGCTCTTACTTGAGTCATTAAAAATAAATTAAACGCAACTCCTAAAGTTCCAACTAAGTAAACAGCAGGTGTTTTATACGGACGTTCTAATTCAGGTTTTTTGTATCGTAAAATCATTACAGCCACACAAACCATAGCAAAGGCCAATAAAGTTCCCATACTACACATTTCGCTCACCTTATCAATGGGCGTAAATGCTGCTACTAATGAGATAAGACCTCCAACTAAAATAGTACTTTTATAAGGAGTTTTAAATACCGGATGTAACACTTTAAAGAATGCTGGCATTAAACCGTCTTTTGCCATTCCTAAAAAGATACGAGTTTGGCCTAACATCATAACTAGCATGACGGAAGTTAATCCAGCTGTAGCCGCAATAGTAATAATAAATACAGCCCAATTAATTCCTATGCCGGAGAAAGCTGATGCAACCGGAGCCGCTTTATCTAACTCCGTATATTTTACCATACCTGTTAAAACTAAGGATACTAAAATATATAAAACCGTACATATAATTAAGGATGCTATGATTGCAAAAGGCACATCTTTTTTAGGATTAATAGCTTCACCAGCCTGTGTAGAAACCGCATCAAAACCAATGTACGCAAAGAATACAATGGTTGCAGCTGTTAATACGCCTCCAAACCCAAAATTCATTTTGCCTGTTGCATTTCCTAGCTCGTCTAAAGCAGGTATTTCAGCAGGAATAAATGGTGTCCAGTTTTCTGTTTTAACATAAAATGCACCAACTATAATTACAAATAAAACAACTGCAATTTTTATAACTACAATAATGTTATTTGTTTTAGCAGCTTCTTTAATACCTTTTACTAAAATAGCTGTTACAATCCAAGTTATTAAAAAAGCGGGTAAATTAAATGCAAATGACGGTGCTGCTAAACCTAAAGCTTCGCTTTTTTCGGTAGCCGTAGCCATATCATTACATAACCAAACTGGAAAATCAATGCCAAATAAATGCAACAATTTTACAAAATATCCGCTCCAAGCAACAGCTACTGTTGTAGCGCCCATCATGTATTCTAAAATTAAATTCCAACCTATAAACCAAGCAAATAATTCGCCAACAGTTCCATAAGCATAAGCATAAGCTGAGCCCTCAACAGGAAGTACAGAAGCAAACTCAGCATAACATAACGATGCAAATAAACAACCTATGCCCGCAATCACAAAAGCTAATGCTAAAGCTGGTCCAGCATAATCATGCGCCGCAATACCTGTTAAGGTAAAAATACCTCCACCAATAATAGCACCTATTCCTAAGGATGTTAAGCCCCATCGAGTTAACACTCGTTTTAAATCATTTTTCTTCATATCTGCTTCAAAAGCCGATACTGGTTTTACTCTCCAAACTGACATAGTTATATTTTATTTTTTAGTGATAAATTATCTTAACTATTCAAATATATATAATTTTATTTAAAACAAAGTAATAAAATAAAATCAGAGCTAAAGCCCTTATTAACATCTATTTTGTAACCACATACTTAAGTCTGTGGTTACAAATAATCCATTATCTTTACCTCAAAAAATGGTTGTATTTATTGTCATACTTTTTATTGTTGGCTATTTAGCAATTGCCCTAGAGCATAGCTTAAATATTAACAAAGCAGGAACTGCTCTTTTATTAGGCGTTTTATGCTGGACAACCTATGCACTCAACTCATCCGATACTCATTTTATTGGAGGTTTAAACCATCATTTAGCAGAAATTTCTGAAATATTATTTTTCTTGTTAGGCGCCATGACAATTGTTGAGTTAATTGATGCGCACGATGGCTTTGATATCATTACCGAAAAAATTACCACTACCAATAAACGCTACTTATTGATTATAGTATCTGTTTTAGCATTTGTGTTATCAGCAGTATTAGATAATTTAACCACAGCTATTGTAATGGCAACGGTAGTAAAAAAATTAATTCCTGAAAAAACAGACCGTTACTACTTTTTAGGCTTAGTTATTATTTCAGCTAATGCTGGTGGCTGTTTTAGTCCTATTGGAGATGTAACCACTACCATGCTTTGGGTGGCTAATAAATTAACTCCTGGTGTTATTATTACCCATTTATTTTTACCAAGTTTAGTATGTATGTTAGTTCCTGTAGCATTAAGTATGATTAAAATTAAAGGCCATGTTAGCGCAATTAATATTGAGAAAAAAGATAGTTTGATTTCGTCAAAAGAAAAAACGCTCATTTTTGCATTAGGCTTAGCATGCTTATTATTTGTTCCTATATTTAAAACTATCACTCACCTACCGCCTTATATGGGTATTTTATTTGGTTTAGGAATTATGTGGATAGTTACCGAACTGATTCATAAACGTAAAGATGAATTTGAAAAAGGAAAATTCTCGGTTGTTAATGCCATAACAAAAACAGATGTACCGAGTGTTTTATTTTTCTTAGGTATTTTATTGGCAGTGGCTTGTCTTCAAGAAATTGGTGTATTACAAAACACTGCCACATTTTTAAATAACACTATTGGAGATTTAAAAATTATTTCTGTTACCATTGGTTTATTATCTGCTATTGTAGATAATGTGCCCTTATTAGCTGCAACAATGGGTATGTACGATTTTCCTACCGACCACAATTTTTGGGAAATGATGGCATACTGTACAGGTACAGGTGGTAGTTGTTTAATTATAGGAAGCGCTGCTGGCGTAGCTGTAATGGGATTAGAAAATATTAGTTTTAGTTGGTATTTTAAAAACATTTCATGGTTGGCATTTGTTGGATATATTGCTGGCTTTTTAATTTATAATTTACAAAATAGTATTATTGCATAGTGGAACCTGAAAACATAAACGAAAACGAATCAACTGAAAATTCAAATTTTCAGTCGCAACCAACCATTTTACCAAAACCTGTGTTGATACAGGATGAAAAAAATTGGGTACGAAAATCTCTTGTTAGCCTCGCTATTTATGGATTTTTATTTTTATTTATTTTCAAAACAGAACCTATATATATAGCCGCTGTTTTGTTAGTATTATTAATACATGAATTTGGGCATTTTTTTGCGATGAAGGCATTTAATTATAACAACGTTAAATTATTTGTATTGCCACTTTTAGGGGCTTACGTTACTGGTAAAAAATCAGTTATATCGCAACGACAAATGACGGTGGTTGTTTTAGCAGGTCCTGTTCCCGGCATTATTGCAGGCCTTGCTTTATTAATGTATACCGATTCTTATCCAAACGAACGATTAGATATGTTAGGGAAAATTTTTTTAGGTCTTAATTTTTTTAATTTATTACCCTTTATGCCTTTAGATGGGGGGCGCTTACTAGAAACCTTATTTATAAACCACAATCACGCGCTAAGAGTCGTATTTACAAGCATCTCCATTTTAGTTTTGTTATTATTTGCAATTTTATTTAAGAGCCTTTTCTTCTTAATCATTCCTATCTCTATGATATTTGATTTGATTATGGAAATTAAAAATCAAAAAATAAGAGATTACTTAGTTCAGGAAAAAATAAATTACATCACTGACTATAATGAATTACCTGATAAAGATTATTGGACAATAAGAGATGGCATCCTTTTATCCTTCAATAAACGTTATAAAGGCATTCAAGCAGGCCTGCACCAATACAGTGCTATTGAAGGTGGCATCATACAACATGTAGTGGCCGTTTTAAAAACACCAATCATTAAAGACTTAAAAATTGTTGGAACATTAATTGCTTTTTTAATTTTTTGTTTCTTCCTTCTTCTACCAATTATTTATTATATCCCTAAAATAATAATAGCACTGCAAGCCTCGCAATGAAAAAATTAATCCTCCTATTTTTATTAGGACTACAATACATTGTTCAATCGCAAAACTTAGATTTTTCGATGCTGAGAGCTATTAATAAAAATGAACATCCTAATTGGGATAAAACCATGAAAATTACTTCTGCGTCTATTTATCCAGCAATGATTTTAACACCAGGTTCTTTAATTTTAAGTGGCTACGTTAATGATGATAAAATAATGATGCGAAACGGCGTAAAAACTGGTGTTGCTATAGGACTGAACATACTTTTAACCACTGGTTTAAAATATGCTATTAACCGCCCTAGGCCTTTTGAGCAATACCCTAACGATATTGTGCAACGAACCGATGCAGGCAAATATTCATTTCCATCAGGGCATACCTCAGCGGCTTTTGCTACCGCTACTGCCTTAACATTATCTACCAAAAAATGGTATGTGGCTGTGCCCTCTTATGCCTACGCTTGCGCTGTTGGCTATTCGCGTATGCGATTAGGTGTTCATTTTCCGAGTGATGTTTTAGGTGGCATAGTCGTTGGCATTGGAAGTTCATTATTGGTTTTTCAAATTGATAAATGGATACAGAGGAATTAGCTACAAAATTGTCCCGCTGATTTCGCAAATAACCGCAGAGATTAAATCCAATAGCATATATTACTATTTGATATAATCCCATAAATCAAAATCAGCGAACATCAGCGAAATTTGCGGGACATTCCCTTTAAATTGTTTGTTAATTTATGTTTATTTTTTAGCCTTTACCCTTTGTAAACTGTATTTTTACGTTAGTACAAAACCTTTAATTACTGATGAAGCATTTATTTATAGTTACCATATTATTTTTTTCAGCAAACTTATTTTCACAAACAAAACCAGTAGCTGCCTCAGATAAATACCTTCAAATTTCAGGAGTTGTATTAGATGATAGTTTACAACCTTTACCTTTTGTATCAATTATGCTTAAAGGAACTCGTTCAGGAACTGTGAGCGATTTTTATGGATTCTTTACCATTGTGGCTCGACCAGGAGATGAACTACAATTCTTTTCAATTAATCACAAAAGTAAAGTTTACAATTTATCAGATACATTAACGGGCAAGCATTATTCCATTATTCAAATTTTAACGAAAGACACCATTCAATTAGCTCAGGTAAATGTATTTCCTTGGCCTAGTAAAGAACAATTTAAACGTGCGATTCTTAATTTAGATTTAAGTGATTCCGATATCGAGCGTGCCTATAAAAATATGGATAATGAAGATGTCCGCGAATCAATCAAAGGTGGAACAATGGATGCTGCCGCCAATTACCGTGTACGTATGCAACAACAATATACTCGATTATATCAAGTTGGGCAATATCCAAGTGTGAGTTTACTAAATCCTGTAGCTTGGGCTAAATTTATTGATGCTTGGCGAAAAGGCAAGTTGAAAATAAAATAAAATGTTAATAAAAAGGCAATTAGAATTTAACTCCCAATACCAAAACATCATCCACCTGCTCTTCATTTTTTGCCCATTCTATTAACTCAGAATTTATAATTTGATGCTGTTCTAACATACTTTTGTGATGAATACTTGACAAAAGGTTTCTCAAATTTTTAGCCATGTACTTCTTGCCTTTTTCACCTCCAAACTGATCAACATAACCATCCGTAAAAATATAAAGAGTATCCCCTTCATTCAAAGTCAATTCGTGATTAGTAAACTCATAATTATCATGCGTTGCTCCTCCAATAGATAACGGATCCCCAATTATTTTATTAAGTTTATCTCCCGAAAAATATAATAAGGGGCGCATGGCGCCTGCGTATTCTACCGTCTTAGTTTTTAAGTCGATTGAGCATAAGGCCACATCCATCCCATCGGTTGTTTCCGAATTTTCTGATTCTTGTTTTAATGCCCGCTTAACTCCCTTATTAAGAAGATTTAAAATTTCGGAAGGTTTTGTAATACCTTTTTCAATAATAATTTGATTTAAAAGTGCATTGCCTATCATACTCATAAATGCACCTGGAACACCATGCCCTGTACAATCAACAACAGCAATTAATGCTTTGTTATTTTGTACTGCGTGAAAATAAAAATCACCACTCACAATATCTTTTGGTTTAAATAAAATAAAGTAATCCTTCAGCGATTTATCAATATCTTCTTTTAAGGGCAATATGGCATTTTGAATTCGCAGCGCGTAATTAATACTATCAGTAATGTTTTTATTTTTTTCGGCAATTTGATCCCTACTATTTTCAATAATTTTAGAAGCTTCTGCTATTTCTAAATTTTTTTGTCCTAATTTTTTATTGGCTTTTTGTTTTTGTCTAATACCAATAACTAATAAACTGGCCAATGCGCAAACTAATAGCAAACCACCAGTTACCGAGTTCCTTAGCATTCTTTGTTTATCTACTTCGGCTTGTTGAATTTTAATTTCTTTCTCTTTTGCTTCATTCTCTAATTTCTCACTTTTCAATTCTTTTTCTTTTAATTCAATCTCTTTCATACGTTGAACTGCTTCCAGTTTATTTTTACCAAGTTCAAGTTCTTGCTTTGTTGCCTGCAAATTATAAATTTCACGTCCTTTTGTTAGCAATGCAATTTCTTTTTCTTTTCGTTCTGTATCAAACCTAGTTTGCATTTCAATTAACTTACTCGAATTTTCTTTATTAAATATACTATCTTTAATAGCCTTATATAATTTATAATATTCCAAAGCAGCTTTCGTGTCATTTAGTTTTTCATAAGCAGAGGAAAGTCCCATATAAGCACCTTCCATTCCCACTTTATAACCAACTTCTTTTGCAATTTTTATAGCGTTTAATTGCGATTGAACCGCCTCTTCATATTTTTCTTGTTTTTCATAAATATTTCCAATGTCAATAAAACTCATTGCAAGACCTTTCTTATTATTTAGTTCTTTTCTTATTTCATAAGCCTTTTGTTGGTAATCAAGCGCTAAAGGGTAATTACCCAATTGATAATAAATGGTGCCAATATTTCCGAGGTTTGATGAACTCGCTTTTTTATCCCCCATTTCTTGTTTGAATTTCAAAGATTTTAATTGATAATCGAGTGCGATATCATAATCCTTCATATCCATGTAAAGAATACCAATATTATTGTAACAGGCCGATATGCCATCCTTATCATTTAATTCCTCTCTTATTTTTAAAGACTTTTGCAAATATTGCAGCGAAAGTTTAATATTTCCTTGTGCCGAATATATATTTCCAATCCCCATCATGCTATTAGCGATACCTTTTTTATCGCCAATTTCCTCTACCAATTTCAACGACCGTAAATAGTAATCCAGCGAAGAGCTATAATCTCCTTCCAGGTAATAGGTATTTCCAATAGTATTACAACTATTTATTTTACCTTTTATGTCATTTGTTTTACTCGATAATTCAAAGGCAGAAAGGCAGTATTTTCTAGCTTTCGAAGGCTCCGTTCTTAGGTATTTTTCTCCAATAGAATTTAGGATTTCTATCTTGGTTTTATCATCTTTTGTTATCTGTATTTTTTTTTCTAATTCATCAATTTTTGATTGTTGCTGTTGTGCATTAGAATAACTAAAAATAAATAATGAAATACAAGTTAATAGAACTGATATAAATGAAATAGATTTGCATTGAATAGTTGGTGTATTCAGGGATTGAAATTTTAAAACTTTATGTGGATGAAGCTTATTTCCCATTTATTGAATAAAAACAAGGATGTTAACCAAATATACTTTTTTTTTATTACATATCAAATATAATACGCCATATAGAAGATGAAACATTTAGATTTAACAAGCTTAAAACGCAATAGTAAATTAATTACTAAAGAGAGGTTTATAAATTTCTATTTTGGCTAATAATAGCACTAAATTCCATTTAATTTTGCAATATTTGTAGCTTAAGTTCGTTAATTAACCAGTGCAACAAAAACACCTTTATACTTTTATCCTATTTTTAATTGGAGTTATTTGCTTTGGGCAAACAGCTACCATTTCGGGCACCATAAAAGATGATGATGGCGTAAGTATTCCTGATGTGCAAATTGCTATTTTAGAAGATGGTTCGATCAACACAAATTCTGACGCCAACGGAAAATATACTTTAACGGTTCCTGCAGATAAAGATATTACACTTTCTGTTTATAGCATTAGCTATAAACAAGTGAATCAAACATTTAAATTAAAAGCAGGTGAACAAAAAAACTATAGCCCCCGTTTAGCTACCAAAAACAATTTTGAGATTGTTGATGTGGTATATGAAAAAAACAGAGCTATTGAAATGCAAAGTATAAATCCTAAAAATTTCATTTACATACCAAGTCCTAGTGGAAATATTGAAGATATTATTAAAACACAAATTGGCGTAAGTAGTAATAATGAGTTAACGAGTGGCTATTCTGTTAGAGGAGGGAATTTTGATGAAAACTTAGTTTACGTAAACGACATTGAAGTGTATCGCCCTTTTTTAGCTCGAAGTGGACAACAAGAAGGTTTAAGTTTTGCGAACCCTGATATGGTAAGCAATATTAATTTTTCGGCGGGAGGATTTGAAGCTAAATATGGCGATAAAATGTCGTCGGTATTAGATATTACTTACAAAAAACCATTAAAGTTTGCAAGTACGGTAAGTGGGAGTTTATTGGGTGGAAGCTTGCACTTACAAGGTGTTTCAAAAAACCGTGTAGTAGCTTGGAGTTTAGGTTCGCGTTACAAATCCAATGCTTACTTATTAAAAAGTATGGATACAAAAGGGGAGTATCGTCCGCGTTTTTATGACGTGCAAACATTTATCACCTTTACCTTAAACGAAAAATGGAGTATTGAATTCCTAGGTAATGTTGCCAATAATCAATATCTAGTTATTCCAGCGAATAGAGAAACCACTTTTGGCACTGTGAATAATGCCGTAAAATTAACTATCTATTTTGATGGACAAGAACTCACGCAATACACTACTATGATGGGAGGTTTATCAACTACGTTTAAGCCAAACTCTCGCACTAAATTAAAATTAATTACATCAGCTTACAAAGCAAAAGAAGAAGAAAAATATACTGTACAAGGTCAATACTATATTGATCAATTAGAAGCCGATTTTGGACAAGATAATTTTGGACAAGTAGCTTTTAACCGAGGTATTGGCACTTTTTTAAATAATGGGAGAAATCGTATTGATGCAACTGTATTAAACGTTGAACATAAAGGCACTCGTTTAGTTGGCAAAAACAGTGAGCTGTTATGGGGAGCCAGATACCAACACGAAATTATTGAAGATAAGTTAAGCGAGTGGCGAACAATTGATTCTGCCGGATACGTAGCGCCATATAGTGCAACCGAAATTAATTTAATTGATGTAGTGAAAACAAAAATAAATTTACAAACCAACAGAGTTCAAGGCTATTTACAATATGTATTTAGTAAACAGCTACGAGATTCATCTACCATTACTGCAACAGGTGGTGTGCGTGCTAATTTCTGGGATTTTAATAAGCAAACCGTTGTATCTCCAAGATTAACTGTATCCTATAAACCTTATTGGAAACAAGATATTTTATTTAAAGCATCATGGGGTTATTATTACCAACCTCCTTTTTACAGAGAAATGCGTGGTTTTGATGGAAAATTAAATTCAAATATCAAAGCACAGCAATCTGTTCACTATTTATTGTCGGCTGATTATAATTTTAAATTATGGCGCCGACCATTTAAAGTGATTTTAGCAGGTTATTATAAAGAATTAAAAAATCTTATTCCATACGAAATTGATAACACACGTATAAGATACTTTGCAACAAACAATTCAGTTGGATACACCCAAGGTATTGATTTACGAATTAATGGTGAATTTGTAAAAGGTATTGAATCATGGGCAACGATAGGAGTTTTAAAAACTATGGAAAACATTAGTAATGATAGAAAAGTAACTTATTTTAATAGTGATGGCGATACCATAGTAAATGGATTTACATTTAATAACAAAGCCGTAGATAGTGCCGTTGTTTATCCTGGTTACATTCCTCGTCCAACAGATCAACGTTTAACTTTTGGTTTATTTTTTCAAGACTATATTCCAAAAGTGCCATCATGCAAAATGTATTTAAATATGCAATTTGGAACAGGTTTACCATTTGGGCCACCAGATCATGAACGTTGGAAACAAGTATTTAGAATGCCCCCATATCGAAGAGTAGATATTGGCTTAGCTTATCAAATCATTAAAGAAGACAAACCCTTGCCAAAATCAAATGCATTTCATCATATTAAAGGCATGTTTATTAGCCTAGAGGTTTTTAATTTACTGCAAATTGACAACACCGTTTCTTACACATGGGTAACAGATGTTACTAATAGACAATATGCTGTACCTAATTATTTAACGCGCCGTACACTGAATTTAAAATTGCAGGTTAAGTTTTAGGTTATTAGATTTAGTGACAGATTTAACCATACTTCGATAAACTCAGTACAAGTATAAGCCATAAAAGTTCAAAAAAGATTCCGAATTTTATGTAGCCTTGTCCCGATAGCTATCAGGATTGTTACTTTCTGTTTCAAGACAGAAACTATATTAGAAAAACAATTACAATTTCTTCAAAACCTCAATAGTTTTCGTTAGCATATCGTCTGTAAAATCTAAATGTGTTACAAAACGAATGGTTTGTTTTCCAAAAGCAGCTAACTTAATACCATGAGGCTTAATAGCTTCCTCAAAACTAGCCGCCGTGTATTTATCTGTTAAGTTAAAGATGACAATATTGGTATCTACTGGCATCACACTTTCAACATAAGGTAATGCACTTAATACATTTCCTATTTTTTTAGCTCTCGTGTGATCTTCTTTTAAACGAATTATATTATTATCAAGAGCATAAATACCAGCTGCAGCTAAAAATCCTGCTTGACGCATACCGCCACCAAACACTTTACGCACGCGTCTGGCTTTTTTAATGAAATCCGATGTGCCTAATAATAAAGAACCAACTGGAGCACCAAGACCTTTACTTAAACAAATAGAAATAGAATCAAACTCTTTTCCTATATCGCTGGTTGAATAATCAGTTTCAACAAGCGCATTAAAAATACGAGCGCCATCTAAATGCAAAGGCAGTTTATGATTATTACACAATTGCTTAATCTGTTTAATTGTATTCAAATCGTAATAGCTCCCACCTGCTCTATTTACGGTATTTTCTAAACACACTAAAGCAGTACGAGTTAACCAATCATAATCGGCATTGATATTATTTTCAATATCTTTTGCCGTAATACGCCCTCTATCTCCTTGTATTAATTTTGCTTGCACACCAGAATTAGATGAAATCCCTCCGCCTTCATAATTATAAATATGTGAATTCACATCACATAATAATTCGTCGCCTGGAACTGTATGGCATCTTATGGCTATTTGATTAGTCATGGTGCCACTCGGACAAAACAAAGCAGCTTCTTTTCCAAATAAGATGGCAGATTTTTGTTCAAGTGCAATTATCGTTGGATCTTCATTAAACACATCATCACCCACAGGCGCAATCATCATTGCATCCATCATTGCCTTAGTTGGCTTAGTAACAGTATCGCTTCTTAAATCAATTATCATACTCTAATATTTTACTTGTAAACATAGTGGAATATTTTCAATTTTTTAAACAAAATTACATCTGACTTGTTACAATAATAATGAAAACAACGCTTATTATAGGTGCATCTTCTGGAATTGGAAAAGCACTAGCTAACAAACTTATTAAACAGAAAGAAACTGTAATTTCTATTTCAAGAAATTTACCAGACGCTTCGTTTAGTCATTTTTATCAACATGATATTTTATCGGAAGATGAATTACCAAAATTAGAAGGTAGAATTGACGGGTTAGTATATTGCCCTGGTTCTATTAATTTAAAACCCTTTCGATCATTTAAAGAGCAAGATTTAAAAGCTGATTTTGAATTAAATGTATTAGGCGCTGTAAAAAGTATACAAGCTTATAGCTCTAATTTACTGCTTTCAAAAAACGCCTCTATTGTATTATTTAGCACAGTGGCTGTTCAATTAGGGATGCCTTTTCATTCTTCAGTTGCCATTAACAAAGGCGCTATAGAAGGCTTAACAAAAGCGTTAGCCGCAGAATTCTCGCCAAAAATACGAGTAAATTGTGTAGCACCTTCATTAACAGATACGGCAATGGCTGAAAAACTAATTAATACTCCCGAAAAATTAGAAGCAAGTAATAATCGCCATCCATTAAAACGAATAGGTAATACAAATGACATTGCTAATAGCGTAGAGTTTCTATTATCCGAAAAAGCCTCTTGGTTAACTGGTCAAACAATTCATGTAGATGGCGGTATGTCCACTATAAAATTATAACAAAATGGGTACTACATCACAACGTTATTTGTCATTTGTTGATTTAATGGGATTAGAGCAACGCTATAGAGCCGCTTTTGTAAATTCATTAACAGGATTTAAAAGTTTGGCATTAATTGGAACCATTAATAATCAGCGACAAACTAATTTAGCTGTATTTAATTCATTAATTCATATAGGCGCTAATCCACCATACATTGGTTTTATTTCTCGTCCAAATTCAGTTGATAGGCATACCTTAACAAATATTATGGAAACAGGTTTTTATACCATAAACCATGTAAACGAAACTATTTATAAACAAGCGCATCAAACATCAGCACGTTATAATCGTGAAATATCAGAATTTGATGCAACACATTTAACGCCAGATTATAAATTGGGATTTAAAGCACCTTTTGTTAAAGAGAGTCAAATTCAATTAGGTGTTCAATATAAAGAGCACATGACTATTGCTACTAATAATACGATTTTAGTTATTGGACAAATTAACCAAGTGTATTTTCCAAATAATTGTTTATGTAATGATGGTTTTTTAGATATTGAAAAGGCAAAAACAATAACCTGCAGTGGCTTAGATAGCTATCACAAAACAGAACGATTAGCAAGATTAACCTATGCCAAAACTGATAAAGAAATAGTAGATGCAAAGTTAGGTTATATTGAGTAAGCAAGCCGTAAATATTGTTTGGTTTAAACGTGACTTAAGATTTACAGATCACGAGCCATTATTCACTGCACAACAACAAACAATACCTATATTATTTATGTATTGTTTTGAGCCTTCAGTCATGAATTATGATGACAGCGATACAAGGCATTGGCGTTTCATTTATGAATCATTACAAGAGATGAATGAAAAACTAAAAAACATTCAATCTCAATTATACATATTTCATCAAGAAGCATTAACAGTATTTAATGAACTTGCCAAGCAATACTCTATTCAACAGATATTCTCTCATCAAGAAATTGGAAACAAAATAACTTATGATAGAGATATTTCGATACAATCGTTTTGCAATCAACATTCTATTATTTGGAATGAATACCAATTACATGGTGTTATCAGAAAACTAAAGAACAGAAAAAATTGGGAGCAGCTATGGCAAGTTAAAATGACAGAGTCTCCAAAATTAATTAACGAAACAAATTGGAACATCCTTAGCTTAAATCCAGAATTTTATGATTCAACAAAAGGCATTACGCTTCCAGAACAAATTACTAGCAGAAATAAAAACTTTCAACAAGGAGGTGAATATTGGGCTTGGCGCTATATGGATAGTTTTATAAAAGAGCGTTATGTAAACTATAGCAAACATATTTCAAAACCATTACTAAGCCGCAAAGGTTGTAGTCGTTTATCGCCTTACTTAACGTATGGTAATATTAGTATGCGAATGGTGTATCAATACACCAAACAACATTATAACACTTCCCTAAATAAAAGAGCGCTTAGCAATTTTACGTCCCGCTTACATTGGCATTGCCACTTTATGCAAAAATTTGAAGATGAGTGTAGAATGGAATTTGAAAACGTAAATAAAGCTTACGACCAATTAATTAAACCAAAAAATGAACTTTACATTAAAGCTTGGCAACAAGGTAAAACAGGCGTTCCGATTGTTGATGCATGTATGCGATGTTTGGTACAAACAGGCTACATAAACTTTAGAATGCGTGCCATGGTGGTTTCATTTTTTGTATTTAACCTTTGGCAAGACTGGAGAGAATTACATTTTTTAGCTCGTCAGTTTTTAGATTATGAACCTGGCATCCATTACCCTCAATTACAAATGCAATCGGGTGTTACTGGTATCAATACCATTCGTATTTATAATCCCATCAAAAATTCAGAAGACCATGATTCAGAAGGGCTATTTATTAAACAATGGATTCCAGAGTTAAATGAAATTCCTGCGCATTTAATTCATGAACC
>JBKJPW010000191.1:0-6180 GCA_046594225.1 Bacteroidia bacterium | reverse complement strand
CATTAAAAGTTTTCAGAATCAAATAATTAGCCTATATTTGCAGCCCTAATTTAAAATAAATAATAATGGAAAAACGCTATGAGACGGTCTTCATTTTAACTCCCGTTTTGTCTGATGATCAGGCAAAGGAGGCCGCAAAAAAGTTTGAAAAAATCCTAACGGATTTGGGAGCAAAAATTAATCACAGAGAAAACTGGGGCCTAAAAAAATTGGCTTACCCTATTCAAAAGAAAACAACTGGTTTTTACCATTTAGTTGATTTTTCTGGAAAAGGAACTGAGATTGCAGAATTGGAATTACAATTTAAACGTGACGAACGTATTTTACGTTTCTTAACGATTGCATTGGAAAAACATGGTGCTACTTGGGCAGATAAAAGACGTGGTAGACAATCTGAAGCAAAGGTTGCAAAAACAACTAAAAAAGCTGAAGCTTAATTATTAACTCCAAAAAAGAATTACGAAAATGGCAAAAAATGAAGTCCGCTTTTTAAACCCTCCTACAGTTGAGGCTAAAAAGAAAAAATACTGTCGCTTTAAAAAGTTAGGTATTAAATATATTGATTACAAAGACGCTGACTTTTTATTAAAGTTTGTAAATGAACAAGGTAAATTGTTGCCTCGTCGTTTAACAGGTACATCATTAAAATTTCAACGTAAGGTATCTCAAGCAGTTAAACGTGCGCGTCACATTGCTTTAATGCCTTATTTAGCAGATGGTTTAAAATAATTTAAAGAGGAAAAAACAACATGGAAGTTATATTAAAACAAGACCTTAAAGGGTTAGGATATAAAAATGACATTGTAAAAGTTAAAAATGGCTACGGTCGTAACTTTTTAATTCCTCAACGCATTGCAGTGTTAGCTACAGAAAGCAACAAAAAAATGCAAGCGGAAGAAATTAAACAAAGCTCATTTAAAGAACAAAAATTACGTAATGAAGCAACTACAATGGCAGCTAAATTTGCTGATGTAACAGTTAAAGTTGGTGCTAAGGCTGGAGAATCTGGAAAGATTTTTGGTTCAGTAACTAACATTCAATTAGCTGATGCATTGAAAAAAGCTGGTTATGACGTTGAACGTAAAAATATTGAAATGAACGAAGATGCTATTAAAGCATTAGGAACTTACTCTGCTAAGGTTCGTTTATTCAAAGAAATTTCTGCAACTATTAACTTTGAAGTTATAGCTGAGTAATTTTCAAAAATCTAAAAAATCTCAACCCAAATGGTGTTGGGATTTTTTTATTTAATAATTTTGACAATATTTGTCAAAATTATTAAATAATTTTGTATTTTTGACATATATGGGAAATTTAGCAAATAAATTAAAAATGAACCGCGAGAATAAAAATCTCACTGGAACAGAAGCTGCTAAACTTTTAAAGATAGATGCTTCTCTATTAAATCGTTTTGAAAACGGCAATCGCTTACCAACCAAAGAACAACTAGTAAGGATTTCTAAAATTTATAAACTGTCATTAAGAGAATTGCAAATAGAATGGTTGTCTGAAAAAATATATAAAGAAATTGATGGGGAAGATTTTGCTTTAGAAGCTTTACGAGTTGCTGAAGACAGAGTAAGTTATGGAAAACCCAATTATAGAGATGAAGAGATAATAAAGAAAATTGATAAATTAAAAAAACAATTAGATACTGTTCGTCCTTTACCAATTGAGCAAATAAAAAATTTAGAAGAATATTTTAGAATTCAATATACTTATGAGAGTAATCGTATAGAAGGAAACACTTTGACGCTTCAAGAAACAGCACTAGTGATTAACCATGGAATAACGATTAGTGGCAAATCTGTTAACGAACACTTAGAGGCTATTAACCACTCGGAAGCAGTTGAATTGATTTTAGATTTGGTACAAAATAAAACACACTTATCAGAGTATATTTTAAAGCAACTACACGCTTTAATTTTACGTGGCATAAATAAGCATTATGCGGGTAAATATCGTCATGTAAATGTGATGATTTCAGGAAGTACACACAGACCACCTGAACCATTTATGTTAGATAAATTAATGGAAGAGTACTTTTTGTTTTACGAAATAAATAAAAATACGATGCATCCTATTTTATTAGCCGCCGAAATGCATGAGCGTTTAGTTACTATTCATCCATTTGTTGACGGTAACGGAAGAACGTCTCGATTAATTATGAATTTGATTTTAATGCAACATGGGTTTCCAATAACTCATATAAGTGGTGATAAAGCAAATCGCTTTTCGTATTACAAATCTTTAGAAGCCACTAGGATTAATAACGATAAAAGTGAATTTTATGATTTCGTTGCTAATGCGACACTCAGTTCATTAAGTGAATTTATAAGCATTGTGATTCCAAAGAAAGAGTAGGTGAAATTTCAGTTACTCTTTCTTGCCCATATCTTTTAACAGACTTCTCGAAAAGAAAACAATCACAATACTTCCGATACCTAAGCATAACCATAGGAACTCATTGGTTTCAAAAAAAGATTTTTCCTTTTCTTTCACTACTTCTTTAGGTTCTTGAATCAATACTTTAATGGGCTCTAATTGAGCTTGAGGTAATAGTTGCGGAATTTGTGATACAAAATTACCCAAATCATATTCTGGTAATTTTAATTTATCATTACCACACTTTAACATGTAGGTTTGATTAGCCGTAAAATCACAAATCAAATAACTAGCTAACTGCTTACAACTAATCGTTTCAATTTCTAAAGCTGGATTGTCTTGGTTTTCTATTTCAATAAATAATTCCTTTTCATTTATTTGCGGCACATCAAAAAACAATAGATTATCTGATTTTAAATCAAATTCAAATAAAGTTTCTTTGTAGATTTCCGTTTTATGTTTTAGCTTCTGCTCACGCTTAACGTAAACAATCGCGTGGCGCATGTACAATCTAGGCGCTTTAATTTTAAAATCAATTCTACTAATCGCTTGATTATTAGTAAACATTAAATGAATAACTGTTTTTTTGTTTTTAGTATCCTCCGTTATTGTCTTGCTAAACGTAACATCATTTAATTTACCTGCTATGACTGAGTTTTTAAAACATCCAGTTGAATTAATTTTTAAAGGCTGTGCGTTCCAATCATCAACGGTTAATTTAAAGTATTGGTATTCATTTAAAGGGAAGTAAATACATTTGTATTGATTGGTATAAATTTCGTTATAAGCTAAACTGAGTTCTTGTAATTCGCTTACGCTATACCATTGCTTCATATCATCACTTCCTTCAATAGAGCAATATTTATAAGCGTCGGAATTATTGATATTAAATGCAATATTACTGATCTTATCTTTATTTGCATTTCGAATAATGATTTCGGAATAAGTACTCAAATGTTTTTGAGATACAATTTCATAAGGCACAAAATCTGATTTAGCTTTTAATAAAGGCTCACTTAAAACCACATAAGGAACCTCTTTATTTTTTGAGTCATAAACCCTCATGTCATGTAAATCAGAACTCATATACTGTTTATACTCAGGATTTAATGGAATTTTATAGAGTGAGTCTTTTAAAACTCCCTTAATAATAGCTTCATGAGAAAATGATTGGGCCAAAAGAGAATTGACGCAACCAAGTATAAAAACAATGCTTAAAATTATATTTTTCATTTTATAAAATTAGTTTGTGGGTTCTATTTTATCTAATTCATCCTGTTTCTTAATATCATCTAACAACAGGGCTTTAATTTTTTGATACATAAAGGATATAATTAATAATACAACGCCAAGTATGATAAAAGCAACTATTTTTCCTGCTTCTGAAGCATCTTTAATATCATAGGTAAAGAGTTTAATCAAATTAATTGCGATTAAAATTAAAGCTACAATTCTAAATGTTTTGTTAGATTTTTTCATTCCAATAAATAAGAATAAAAATGACAATACACCCCAAAGAATTGGAAACCCGATTTTGACAATATGTGTTCTTGTTATATCATATTGCATATATTTAATATCATAATTATCTGCACTTGATAGCACTAGCTTAAAAATGTGTAACATTAATTCAATACTACTTAAATACACAATAGCTACTGATAACAAAACCGTATTCAATACTTTACTATAAGCTATGGTTGAACCAGGCTTATGAATAGAACGATTCATTTGATAAACAATAAATGCAACGCATAAAATTGAAACGTAATGGAAAATAAAACCAACCTGAACATCGTAACCATTCATATAGTTTTCTTTAAAGTCAACCAGAGGCACAATTGTTAAAAATAAAATAAACAAGCAAGCATTAATGAAATTGAAAACATATATTGTTACCGAAGCCGGTTTGTTATTTAGTTTATTAACAACTAGATTAAGTAACGAAAAATACAATAAATGATATGCGCCAATTATAATGGCTATTGGAGCGCCAAAATAAACATATTCATTCAATTGATATATCAATTCAAATAAGGCTGTAAAATATAATAAGGCTACAAAGCCAATGCTTAATAATTTGCTGTATGTTTTAGGGTTGAAAGAAATTCCTAAATACTTACTTGACTCTGTTTCATTTCGTAATAACAAGATTACTCCTAATAAAGTTAATGAGGACACAAATCCTGTAATAAATCCTTTATTAATTAAAATTGTCAGAGGCACTTCCGAATAAGCAGTATATACGCTTGTCCAGTCCATCATCAGACTAATGCACATTAAGCCTGTTATAATTACAGAAGCAAAACGATACAACACAATACCTGATTTTTGAGCCAACCAAATCAATAACACCGCTTCTAATGCCCAGAAAATAGTGATGTAGTTACCTTTTAATTGAACTGGTGCTACTAAAGTAATAAACGTTAACGTTAAACCAATCATTAAATATACCAACTTGGTATCTGATTTGAATTTTTTGTATAGTAACCAAGAACAGGTCAAATTAAATACTGCCATTAATAAACTAAATAATCCTTTTAATTCGGGATGATAGTTAGATAAAATTTGCATGCCAATGCCATAAAATAAAAAAGTATTACTAATTAAAATGGACAATTCCTGTACACCAAATTTTCGTTTTTCTTTAATGTTATTAATGATATTCATTAATACAAACACTACATAAAAGATTGCTGCGAAAATCATAGCCCCTTTATAAGGCGCATCTGAATGTCCTATAACTTTTGATTGTAACCAGGCAAAGTATAAAAACATGGTGAAGATATAGGCCATGATATTAATGAGATTCCATTTACGGAGATAAGCAAGTGCCAACATTCCAATATCTAAAACTAAAATATAAATAAATAGAGTCATGTAGTTTCCTTGCCCAGTGCTTACCATAAAGGGTACTGCAAAGCCTCCTATTAAAGATAAAGCTGCCAATTCTACTCTATCATACACAACAGAAATAAATACGCTAAAAATTGTGATTAGCAGCATGATAATAAACGCCGTAGTTTGATTAAATATATGATACTGATGAAACGCAATACCTATGGTGAAATAGAAAATAGCAATACCTCCAGCAACCAATACTGAGCTAAATGGCTTGAATTTCTTGTGTAACTTATGTGCAAATCCTAATACAATCACACCACATAAAACTCCAATTCCTACGCGGGCAATTTCGTTAATCCATTCTTTATCAATCGCAAATTTTACAAAAAAAGCAATACCAATTACTAATATGGTAATAGCTACTTTGCTTAAAATATTTTCTCCAATAAATTTTTCTAAATCAGGATTGTTTTTTCGGAAAGCTTCGTACCAACTTTCTTTATGCACAATCACCTTAGGTTTAATTGGTTGTTGTTGTGACTGGTTAACTGGTGGAATTACATGTTCTGTTTCAGGGTTTTTATGGCCCTCCTGAATCGGAGGTTGCTTGGTTTCATTAATATTTACAACAGGCTCAATCGGTTTAACAACAACAGAAGGAATAATAGGCTCCACGTGTTTTTGAACCTGCTCTGTTGGCTTTTCTGTTTTTTGAGAAGAAGTTTGTTGAGATTGAAGAAATTGTACCTTTTTGAGATAATCCTCAATGTTAGATAATTTTTTTTCCAAGATGCTAATCTTAGAGTTTTTGGAAGAATTAAATAGAACTAACAATAATAAAATAACAAGCAGCAAAAAGATAATGAATCCCTCCATAAATGTAGTTTGTGTTTAATTAAAGATACACTTTTTGGATATGAAAACAATGTTAAAGTCCTATAAATTATTAAC
>JBKJPW010000234.1:0-18076 GCA_046594225.1 Bacteroidia bacterium | reverse complement strand
TTGTTGCTGTCTTGGCGGTTGTTGTTGTTGTTGTTGTTGTTGTTGTTGTTGTTGTTGTCTCGGCGGTTGCTGCTGTTGCTGTTGTTTTTGTTCTTGTTGTCTCGGTGGTTGTTGTTTAGGACTGCTTTCCTGTTTCTTATTGTTTTGTTTTTGAGTGTTATTTTGTTGTTGTTTCATTTCATTGCCATTCGTACGAACTGCTTTATTTACGTTGGTTGGAGAAGATTTTTCAACACGCTTAATATCAGAACCAGCTGTTGCTTTTGCAGGTTTTCCTTTATTTACTGAATAAAATTGTTTCTTGTCATTTCTTGCCGCTTGCTCATTCTTCAGTTGTTTAGAACTAGGTTGCATGTGCTTCTCCTTCATTGCCACTTGCTCTCTAGCATTCGCTTCTCTTTTTATTCCTCCATTTCCATTGAAACTGCTACGATTTACAATGGTTGTATTTACTGAATTATCGATATACGTATTTTGAATAATAGTTGTATTTACATTTGATACGGATGTATTATAAAGGAATATTCCATTATCCCATCTTCCGCCATAATACCCATCGCCATAATATCCATATCCATAAGACACGCCACCATAAAATCCGATAGTGGGTCCCCAATAACCTGTATTCCATCCGTAATAGCCACCAGTATATCCCCAATATCCAGGAGTCCAGTAATATCCCACAAATGCTGGTTCCATCCATTCACCCGGAACCCAGTAATAATCACCATAACTATATGCCCAATAACCCGGAAGCCAAAGATATCCTTGTACCGGACAATATGGTTGTGCATAAATAGGAATTGGAGGAGGAGCAATTACAATTTGTACATTTATTTGTGCATTGATAGTTGTCTTTCCAAAAAACATTGAAGACAGAATTAAAATTAGCATTCCGATTTTTTTCATAACGGTAGATTTGATAAATATTTTCATAAAGGTGTTGTTAAGCAAGGAGTTATACTTTACACATTTATGAAAAAATGTTACGTAATTCACATATTGTGGAATTAAAAAAATTATAAAAGGTGAAGGAGAGTTTTGGTTAACTTGTTGCCGCTAGGCGTTTGTTTGGGTTCCTTCTTAGGTTATTTTGTTGAATTTTGTAAAGAGAGTTTAGCTTTATGCTCAAAGTTGGAGTAGCGCTACTCTGCCATTTATACAATCGGTTTTAGTACTGCTAAAATTGGATATTAGGTGTTTTGGAGCTATTACGCGAAATTAAATGGCTGCTTAGCTACCAAAAAATAAAATAGGATCAAATAAGGGAGGTACGCCTAAGCCTTTTTAACAAAAATATCAACTTTAGTTTCCTGACGTTTTAATAAACGGGCAATATTTTTTTTGTGAGTTAGGATTAAAAGGGCCGCTACAAATATTGAGAAAATCAATAAAGTTTGGTTTTGGTTTTTCATTACAATATTTAAAAAAAACGGAAAACATAAACCTGCTGTCATAGATGATAAAGACACGTAACGGGTTGCTAATAAAACAATTAAAAATACACCTAATACCATTAAGCTAGTAATAGGGGTTAAGCAAATTACAACTCCTAAAATAGTAGCAACTCCTTTACCACCTCTAAACCCTGCAAAAATGGGAAAAACGTGTCCAACCAAAGCAGCAATTCCTAAACCTAATTCAAGGTTAACAAATTGGTTACTATCAAATACAAAAGGAGATAAATGAGCTAATAAAACGGCTGCTGTTCCTTTTACAATATCAATAAATAATACGGGAATGCCAGCTTTTTTACCTAATACTCTAAATGTGTTAGTAGCTCCAGCGTTTCCGCTGCCAAATTCTCTTACATCAATACCGTAGTAGCGCTTGCCCCACCAAACAGCGGTAGGAATTGAACCTAATAAATAAGCCGTAACAAGAAGCGCAATGATAATAATGGTTTCCAAATGCGTTAAGTTTTAGTTACACAAAGATAACAATTATTTAAAAATAGTCAAGTACTAAACTTTTTAGAAAACGAAAGATGTAAACAGTTTTTTGTTAAAATTAGGTCAATTTGTTAAAAAACAGAGAGTAGATTAATAACAATGGAACGCAGATACACTGATTTTTTATGATTTCAGTTAGATTTTAAAAAAGTGTTATTGTAAAAATGAGATGTAAAAGATACTGATTAGGTATTTTTTAATGAGATTTTTGGCTGTTTTGTTGTATGGTGTTTCTAGTTTGATGGACTCAAAAAAATCTGTTTTATCAGCATTCTATATTCTTTGGATTTAATATTCTTTTAGTTGATTTTATTATGAATTATTTTAATCATAATAATCTTACTAAATCAGTGGTATCAGCGTTCTAGTTCTTTAAATTTTATTCTCTCATTTTATATCAATTATTTTTCTCCAATTACAAAATTTATGGTATTTTCACACCTCTTAAAACTATGATAAGTTACGTTAATGGGCAAGTTGCCGAACTCAATCCTGCTCAGGCAGTTATAGAAACTAATGGAGTAGGCTACGGTTTGTTAATATCCTTAACTACTTATAGTCAAATTCAAGGTAAAGCTACTGCTAAGTTATTTGTAGAGAGCGTTTACGTTAGAGATGACAATCCTCGTTATTTTGGTTTTGCTGATGTAGAGGAGCGTGACTTATTTCGCAAGTTAATTTCTGTATCAGGTGTTGGTGGAGGAAGTGCTATTTTAATGCTGTCTTCACTTAGTGCCCCTGAAATTGCTGGAGCTATTAATACCGCCAATGTGGCTTTGCTAAAAAGTATTAAAGGTATTGGCGAAAAAACAGCTCAACGCATTGTTGTTGATTTGAAAGGAAAGATGGGTAAACACGAGGGTGGAATATCTCAAATTTTAAATCCATCGTACAATAAAAATAGAGATGAGGCGTTAATGGCACTAGTTACATTAGGGTTTCCTAAACTAGTGGCTGAAAAAGCCATAGAGAAAGCAACCAAACAACTAGGTGTAGCTACAGATAATGTTGAATTGCTGATTAAAGCAGCACTAAAAAATATGTAATTTAAACCGTGGTAAAAGGAGTCGTAAAATTTCTTGTTGTAGGTTCTGTGTCGGTTGGCTTGATGAGCATTGTTGTTGGTTCCAAAGCCAAAAACGCGCCTTTAAGCAAACCACATTATCTATATACGCCAGTACCAATTTTAAATCCTGATTCACCTATTGTTAGTAAAGACGATTTACCTTATAAATTTAATGACAATAATGGTGGACAACCTAATTTTGATGATAAAAGTGGATTGTATTTAGGGAATCCAAGTAATATTACCACCAAAACAGAGTACAATCCTCAAACTGGTAATTATGATATTACCCAAAAGATTGGGGATATGGATTATCGCCCTGAAACTTATGTAGAGTTTAAAGATTATCAGGACCAGTTATTTAAAGATGCCGTTAAAGATCATTGGAAATCAAAAATTAAAGCAGAAGATCTTCAAAACCAAACTAAAAAAGGAACGCTCCCAAAACTAACCGTTAATAGCGAAATATTTGATCGAATTTTTGGAGGAAATCAAGTAGACATTAAGCCTACAGGAACAGCCGAGCTAATTTTTGCATTAAATCGTAATAAAACATTGAATCCTGCTATTCCTCAACGTCAGCAAAAGGTAACCAATTTCGATTTCAATATGCGTATCCAATTAAACTTAATTGGTAAAATTGGAGACAAATTAAAAATTACTACCAGTTATAACACGGAGGCTTCATTTGATTGGGAAAATCAAATGAAACTGGAGTATACCGGTTATGAGGATGAGATTATCAAAAAAATTGAGGCTGGTAATGTGAGCATGCCTTTAAACAGTTCCTTAATTCAGGGAAGTCAAAGTTTATTTGGTGTTAAAACACAATTACAATTTGGCAGGTTAACTGCCACGGCTTTATTTTCGCAACAGCGCGGTAAAAAGCAAGAAGTATCTGTGCAAGGCGGTGCGCAAACCATGTACTTTAATGTTGCCGCCGATAACTATGAGGTAAACAAACATTACTTTTTAGGACATTATTTTAGAGATAATTATGACCAATGGATGGGAACTTTACCAGTGGTAACAACTCCCATCATTATTACTAAAATAGAGGTTTATATTACCAACCAAACAGGTAGTACAGAGCAGGTACGTAGTATTGCTGCTTTTACGGATTTAGGTGAAGATTCTACACATGTTAACACGAATTTAAGAAGCCTTCTTTGTCAACCAAACTCTAATTATCAAATATATGATAGTGCTGATGTAAATCCTCATAATGGAGCAAATAGTTTGTATGGTATTATTACAAATACAGCCGCAAGTTCTGTAATGCCACCGCGATCATCAGCTAGTGCTTCTGGTATTTATGCATCTTTATCTAGTAATACAATCGCGCCAAATGGATGTAATGATGGAAATAAATTTATGCAATCGGCGCGTGATTTTGAAGTTTTACAAAATGCCCGTAAATTAAATGCAACAGAGTTTACGTACAACAATCGTTTAGGGTTTATTTCTATTAACCAATCTATTAATAACGATCAAACAGTAGCCGTTGCTTATCAGTATACATACAATGGAAAAGTTTATCAAGTTGGTGAGTTCTCTGATCAGTTTACGACAGGCCCCTTGTATTTAAAATTATTAAAAAGTGGTTCAGTTACTAGCCCAAAATTTAGTACTTGGGATTTGATGATGAAAAACGTTTATTCTTTAGGTGCTTATAACTTAAATGCCGCAGATTTTAAATGTGATATCTTTTATAATAACATTGAAACAGGTGTTGATATTCCATACATCCCATACGGAAGTGTAAATGGTAAATTATTAGTTCAGGTAATGGGCTTTGATAAATTAAGTGTGAATGGCGATCCCTTTTCGGATGGTGTATTTGACTTTATTAAAGATTATACAATTAATCCAAATAACGGACGTATTTATTTATCTACTAAAGAACCCTTTGGTAATAACCTACGAACAAAATTTGATGCTGCTGATTTTCCAACAGCTAATAAATATATTTATCAGGAGCTATATGATTCAACCAGAACAGTTGCTCAACAATTGCCCGAAAAAAATAGATTTAAAATTAAAGGTTCTTACAAATCAGCTTCAGGCTCAGAGATTTCTTTAAATGCCTTAAACATTCCTCAAGGTGCGGTTCAGGTTACTGCAAACGGACAAGCTTTAACAGAAAACGTAGATTACACGGTTGATTATACTTTAGGAAGAGTAAAAATTATTAACGAAAGTATTTTAAATTCAGGTGCTAATATTAAGGTAAGTACTGAGAGTAACTCTTTATTTAACGTGCAGCAAAAAAGTTTATTTGGTACAAGGTTAGATTTTAAAGTGAATAAAGATTTAACTATTGGTGGTACTGTATTACACTTAAACGAAAAACCAGTAACTCAAAAAGTAAATATTGGAGATGAGCCGGTATCAAATACTATTTGGGGTTTAGATTATAATTATCGTACAGATGTTCCTTTTTTAACGCGATTAATTGATAAAATACCATTAATCAATACTAAAGAAATGAGTAGCATTACTACTCGTGGCGAATTTGCTCAATTAATTCCAGGTACATCCAAAGCGGTAGGTAAAGATGGTAACTCTTATATTGATGACTTTGAAGGAAGTATTTCGTTAATTGATTTAAAAAGCCCTGCGGCTTGGTCTTTGGCCAGTATCCCTCAGGGGCAACCTTCATTGTTTCCGGAAGCGGCTTTAAATGATGATATTAAAACAGGCTTAAACAGAGCGCAGTTTAACTGGTATAATATCGATCCTTTATTTTATGGACAACAAAATACAAGTTTAAAGCCTGGCAATATTCCGGAAGCTACTTTCTCTAATAACTTTATGCGTCAGGTATTAGAAACCGAGCTGTTTCCAAGTAAAACTCCAGTAAACGGTCAACCAGTTGTACTATCTGTTTTAGATTTAGCATTTTATCCTGGAGAACGCGGTCCTTATAATTATGATTTGGCTCCTCAAACAGGATATTCAAGCGGTATGATTACATCATCTTCAGCTGGTACCGTTGGTAAATTAGCTAATCCTGAATCTAGATGGGGAGGTATTATGAGAAGATTAGAAACCAATGATTTTCAAGCAGCTAATATTGAGTACGTTCAGTTTTGGATGATGGATCCGTTTAACAGCGATTACAAGAGTAGCACTTATCCAGATATGGATGCTAATAGTTTACCAAGTGGAGAAATGTATATTAACTTAGGTAATGTGAGCGAAGATATTGTGAAAGATGGTAAAATGTGTTATGAAAATGGATTACCAGGTAGTCCTAGTGGCACAAGCGCTAATTTACCAACTACAGAATCCAATCTTGGTAAGTCGCCTGTTATTAGTCCTATTTCCAATTCATTTGTAAACGACCCTAATGATAGACCTTTTCAGGATGCGGGTTATGATGGTTTAGTGGATAGTGCTGAACAAAGAAAATTTGTGAGTTTTTATAATTTATTAGGCACATATCAGGGAAATCCATTTGTTGACGCAACCCGTAACGATCCAAGTTCTGATGGTTACCATTTTTTTAGGGGAAGTGATTATGACGCGTTACCAGAAGCGGAAGCAAATACATTAATACGTTATAAAAAATACAATGGTACTGAAGGTAACTCTCCAACCGAACAGCAATACCCAGATGCAAGCATTCCAAGTGCTGCAACTAATAATCCAAATATTGAGGATATTAACAAGGATAATACGTTGAGTGAAACAGAAAACTATTACCAATATAAAATTGCTATTTCTCCTCAGGATATAAATCCAAATAATGTTGGACATAATTATATAGTAAACGTTTTAGATGGAAGCACCACAATTGGCAGTACAACAAAATCGGTAAAATGGTACCAGTTTAAAGTGCCAGTTACAGAGTTCGAAAAAGCAGTCGGATCTATTGAAGGATTTAATTCTATTCGTTTTATGCGTGTATTTATGAAAGGTTTTGATAAGCCTGTTGTATGTCGTATTGCTCGTATGGAATTAGTTCGTAGCGATTGGCGACGTTATGCTTTTGATTTACAAAAACCCGGAGAATATATTGCTAATGATGATAATACAACCACGTTCGACGTTTCAGGTGTAAGTCTTCAGGAAAATGGTTCTAAAGTTCCCGTTAACTACGTATTACCTCCAGGTATTAGTCAACAGCAAAATGTACAGGCAACAAATTCGGTATTATTAAATGAGCAGGCTTTATCGTTAAGAGCTTGTAATTTAAAAGATGGTGATAGTAGAGCAATTATTAAAAGTACAGAGTTAGATGTGCGTTCGTTCAAAAAAATGAAATTATTTATGCATGCCGAAAAATTAGGCATTGATCCTTTAAATGATGGAGATGTAACGGTGTTTGTTCGTTTAGGTTCGGATTACAATAACAATTATTACGAATATGAGGTTCCTGTAAAACTAACAAATCCAGGTTATTTTGATCCAAATACGGATGATGGAAAATATACAGTTTGGCCTACAGAAAATGAGTTTATTATTGATTTCGAAAAAATTACTTCAGCCAAAGTACAGCGTAATTCGGTATCTGGAACCGACTTAGCATCTATGCAAATTCCATATACCGAATCAGATGGTAGTAATAATATAACAGTAGTTGGAAATCCAAATTTGGCAGGTATAAAAAGTATTATGATAGGAATTAGAAATCCTAAAGATAATGGTAACCTACCAAAATGTGTGGAGGTATGGGTAAATGAGTTACGATTAACCGATTTTGAAAACAAAGGAGGATGGGCAACAACCGGAAGTGTACAAGCAAAATTAGCCGATTTAGGTCAGGTGTCGTTGGCAGCAACTTATAGTAAACCATTTTTTGGTAGTATTGAAAAGAAAATTAGTGAACGAAGTAGAGAAACAAACTTTCAGTGGGACGCAACATCTACTTTTCAAATAGGAAAATTTTTCCCTGTTAAGTGGAAAGTGAATTTACCAGTTTATTACGCTTATGGCGAAACTAAAATCACACCACAATATAGTCCTTATGATCCCGATATTAAGATTGATAATCCAAATATTCCAAGTGAATTACAAAAGCAAATTAAGAAAAATGCACAGGATGTAACTGTTCGTAAAGGGTACAACTTTTCAAATGTCAGAATAGATGGATTTAAGAAAGATGGAGCTAAACCAATGCCTTGGGATGTATCAAACTTTTCGGTAACCTATGCTTATAACGAAATTACCAGAAGAAACGTAAACATTGAACGTAGTATTATTAAAACCTATAGAGCAGCTTTATCTTATAACTATGCTATAAATGCTAAAGCATGGACACCATTTAAGAAAACAAAATCAAAAATATTAAATAATAAATGGATGGCTTTAGTGAAAGATTTTAATTTAACACCACTGCCAAGTCGCCTAGGATTTAATACGGATGTGAACAGAAGCTATAGTGAGTTATTAAATAGAGATATTACAAGTTTTTACTCTGGAAGTTCTGATAATTTAACTCAGGCTCAGTTTAATAAAACATTTAATATGACTCGTAATTATGATTTACAGTGGAATTTTACTAAAAATTTAAAATTTGATTTCACGGCAAATAACGATGGACGTATTTTAGAACCTATAGGCAAAATTGATACTAAAGAAGAAAAAGATACCATTAAACAACGTTTACTAGCTTTAGGAACAACAACGGGTTACCGTCACCAATCAAATATTAATTATCAGATCCCAATTAATAAAATTCCCATTTTCGATTTTATTAATGCAACAGCTCGTTATAGCACATCTTATACTTGGACCAGAAGGCCGTTTGCTCAGGAACAAGTGGGTAATACGATTCAAAATACAAATACCAAAAATTTGAATGGAACCTTTAATATGATGACGTTTTACAATAAAATTCCTTATTTCAGAAGAGTTAATACTGGTGGTAAAGCAAGTTCAAGTAAAAAAGGAGATGACAAAAAACCTACATTAAATGCTTTAAAAGATACTACTAAACCAAAACCAGAAGAGAATCCAGCAAAAGATATTCTTGAGTTTTTGGCTAAAGGTGTGATGATGATTAAACAAGTGTCATTATCATATCAACAAACAAATGGTACAGGTTTGCCAGGATTTTTTCCAAGCTCCCAATATATGGGATTAGACCCAAGTAAAAATTTCGCACCGGGCTTAGGATTTATTAGTGGGTCCAATGATAGTATTTTAAGAAAATCGATTAATAACGATTGGTTAGTTAAAAACCCTAATCAAAGTTTACCTTATACTACTACAAGTTCAAAAAATGTGACGTATAGAGCAAATGTGGAACCACATGGTAGTTTGAAAATTGAGTTGAATGGAACAAAAACCTTTGGTAAAAACGAATCGATGTTTGTGAGATATGATACCGCTCAATTGGATAATGGTAATAGGGGTTATTTATTTGAAACACCAAGTAATACTGGTAATTATAGTATTAGTGTGTTTACTTTGGGAAGATCGTTTAAAGACAAAGGAAATATTAAAGATGGTTCGTCTGTATTATTTGAAGAGTTTTTAGCCATCAGACAAGATGTAGCTAAAGATTTGGCAGCATCTAATAGCTCTGTTATTATAAAAGACCCACAGCCAGATGGTAAAGGCGGTTCTTATTACGATGGATATAGTACTACGCAACAAGATGTATTATTAGGAGCTTTTCATCAAGCATATACTGGTAGAAAAGTAAAAGGAGTAGGAACTGATAAAATGTTTAAACAGATTCCTTTACCAAACTGGACAGTTAGTTGGGATGGAATTGGTAAATTAAAAGCTGTGAAAAAATTCTTCCAATCAGTTACATTACGCCACTCTTACCGTTCAATGTACAGTATTGGTGGTTATTCAAACAACTTATTATTTGTGGATAAAGACGGTGATCAGTATTCAGAATCCAGAGTGCCGGTTCAAAACTCTGTATTTGGAGGTGTTCAACAGTCGGCCAACTTTAACCCAAAATATACTATTGCAGGCGCAACCATTACAGAAGCCTTTAGTCCATTAATTAAATTTGATTTTAAGTTTAATAAACCAGGTTTATTGGCAAATTTTGAAATAAAGAAAGATAAAACTGTTAACTTAAATATTACTGGACCGCAAATTATTGAAACAAAAGGTCAGGAGTATGTTATTGGTATTGGGTATCGTTTTCCTAATTTAGTAATAAAGGCTGTTAAAATTAAAGGACAATCTGTGAAAAGCGACTTAAACTTTAAGTTGGATTTATCTTACAGAAAAAACATGACGGTTATTAGAAGAATTGTGGATGAAATTAGTACTCCAACTGGTGGACAAAATATTATCACTTTAAAAACAGCTTTAGATTATCAATTAACACAAGCCATTAACTTAAGAATATTCTACGATTGGATTAGAACAAAACCACAAACTTCCAATTCATTTCCAACAGCAAATACAAACGCTGGATTTAGTTTAAGGTTTAATCTTCAGTAAAAGTAATTAGATAGTTCCGTATTGATATTGTCAGTTCGAGCTGTCATGTTGAGCGGAGTCGAAACACGAGAACAAATTTACCTATGAACGAAAAATTAAGCATGAATGATTTAGGACGTTTAAGTTCAGACGAATTTAAAGCCTCTCAAAAAAATAAAATCATTTTGGTATTAGATAATATCAGAAGTTTAAATAATGTAGGTTCTGCTTTTAGAACAGCAGATGCTTTTTTAATTGAAGCCATTTATTTATGTGGTGTAACTGGAACCCCTCCAAAACCAGAAATAGAAAAAACAGCACTGGGAGCTACCGAAACAGTTAGCTGGAAACATTTCAAAAGTACTCAGGAAGCTGTTGATGAATTAAAGTTGAACAACTATTATATTGCTTCTATTGAACAGGCTAAAGATTCTGTTATGCTCAATCAATTTCAAAAACCAGAGCAGCCATTAGCTTTAGTATTTGGTAACGAAGTATATGGAGTAGAACAGGATATTATCAATCAAAGCAATGCCTGTATCGAAATCCCTCAGTTTGGCACAAAACATTCCTTTAATGTTTCTGTATGTATGGGAATAGTGTTATGGGAAATGCTACGATAAAGGGACGGAAAAGATTCAAAAGATTAAAGGGATAAAAGAGACACTATATTAATTTGATGTCTCTTTAGTCAAGTAGTCCCCTTCGTCTCTTTTGTCACTTCTTAATGGTATTTATTAAACACATCCCAACTTTCTAAATAGGCTTTATCTAATAGTGCTTTGTTGAGGTTTAAAGGAATTTTGTTTTTATCAAAATAAAATTCCAAATCTTCAGTTGCTAAATTTCCTGTTAAATCATCTTTTGCCATTGGGCAACCACCAAAACCATGTATGGCCACATCAAAACGTTGACAACCACTTTTATAAGCCGCATCAATTTTTTCTTGAGCTTTATCTTTAGTAGAGTGGAGGTGAGCACCAATTTCAATATGTTTAAATTCAGGAATGATATTAGAAAATAAATAACTAATATTTATTCTGTCAGATACTCCAATAGTGTCAGACAAAGCAATAATTTTCACTCCCAAGTCACTTAATTTTTTTGTCCATTCAATAACAATGTCGCTATCCCAAACATCTCCGTATGGGTTACCAAAAGCCATAGAAATGTAAACCACTAATTCTTTGTTATTGTTTACACATAAATTTTGAATCTCTTCAACTCTAATTAATGATTCGGCGATGCTTGAATTAGCATTGCGTTGCTGAAATGTTTCAGAAATAGAAAAAGGAAAACCTAAGTATTTTATTTCTTCAAACGAGCAAGCATCCTGAGCACCGCGTGTATTAGCAATAATGGCTAATAACTTACTTTTCGTTTGCGATAGGTCTAATTGTTTTAATACATCAGCAGTATCATGCATTTGAGGAATGGCTTTTGGAGATACAAAACTTCCAAAATCAATCGTGTCAAATCCAATGTTTAAAAGCGAATTTATATATTTTACTTTTACATCTGTTGGGATCATATCTTTGATGCCTTGCATGGCATCTCTTGGGCATTCAATAAGTTTCATTATAGTACGTTTTGTTTGATGAGTTCTTTATTAATGTTTTTTATTAAAGCAGGTCCTTCATAAATAAAGCCTGTGTATAATTGAATTAAATCTGCCCCTGCTTTTATTTTTTCAATGGCATCGTCAGGACTATGAATTCCGCCAACACCAATTACTGGAAAAGCATTATTAGATTTTGTTTTTAAATAAGCGATGACTTCGGTGCTTCTCTTAGTTAATGGTTTTCCGCTTAAGCCTCCCATTCCCATGGCTTCAACTTCAGCTTTTGTATAAGTTAATGGTTCACGCGCAATAGTCGTATTTGTGGCTACAATACCATCAATTTTTGTAGAAGCTACAATATCAATAATATCATCTAATTGCGAATTGGTTAAATCTGGGGCTATTTTTAGCAACAAAGGTTTGCGCTTTGGTTTCGAATTATTGATTTTTTGCAGATGATTTAATAAATTTGTTAAAGGCACTTTATCTTGCAACTCTCTAAGATTAGGTGTGTTAGGTGAGCTTACATTAACTACAAAATAATCAACTACATCAAATAGAGCATTAAAACAATATTCGTAATCTTTTATAGCATCTTCATTACTAGTCGTTTTATTTTTACCAATATTACCTCCAATAATAACGGTTGTTTTTCTATTTTTTAATCGAATGACGGCGGCATCAACGCCTTCATTATTAAAGCCCATTCGGTTAATAATGGCTTTATCATTTGGCAGTCTAAATAAACGGGGTTTATCATTACCTGGTTGAGGTTTTGGTGTTAAAGTTCCGATTTCAATAAAGCCAAATCCAAGAGTAGCTAATTCATTAAAAACCTTAGCATCTTTATCTAAACCAGCAGCCAATCCAACAGGATTTTCAAAAGTTAATCCAAATAACTGTTTTTTTAGCTTTGGATGCTTGTATTCCAAAACTTTTTTGCTCATAAACCGCCCAAATGCATTACCAAGGGCTAGTTTCATGAGGTCAAAGGTTAAATAATGAGCCTTTTCAGGGTCTATTTTAAATACTAAAGGCCTTAATAATTGCTTGTACATAGGCTACAAAGATACGTTTTATGTAATTTATATGAATTGAACAATGGCTATGTTGAAAAAAAAAAGTATTTTTTTTAGATTTTTAACTAAAATTAAAAAAAACGTGTATTTTTGCACCAAATTAATAAAACCTAAACAAAAACCTAAAATGAAAAAAGTATTATCAATCGTTGCTGTAGCTGTATTATCTGCTGCATTTGTATCTTGTGGTCCTTCTAAAGAAGAAATGGCTGCTAAACAAAAACAAACTGAAGATTCATTAGCTGCTGTTGCTCAACAACAAGCTGATTCTTTAGCTAAAGTTGCTGAAGCTGCTATGGCTGCTGAAGCTGCTGCTAAAATGGCTGCTGATTCAACTAGAATGGCTGATTCAGTTGCTGCTGCTACTAAAGGTGGTAAAAAACACTAATATTTAGTTAAAGCTAAAAACAAAAATCCCTTCCGCTAGTTAGCGGGAGGGATTTTTTATGTTTTTTTATTTAAGATAAATAAGGTTCTACTGATCTTTTTATAGAATCAATCAATTCCTCATCCATGTATTGATAATCATCAGGTATATCTAAAACAATAATTCTTTTATATAAAGTATCATCACTGAAACGTTCTGAGATTCTTTGCTTATGGCGTTTCTCCATCACAAAAATAATATCAGCCCATTCAATTAGTTTGTTATTTATTTTTATTCGGGCAGAAGGTTCTGTTCCTGCAGATTTGACAAAAATACCATGATGGTTTTTATATATAGTTTCGGCGGTAGGACTTCTCCATTGATTTCTACTACAAACAAAAAGAATATTCATTATCTACAACCCAGTATATTTTCTAAATAATTTAATAGCTAAGGCTAATAAAATAATTCCAAATACTTTTTTCAAAATAGCAATACCACCTGCGCCTAATATTCTTTCTACTCTATCTAAATTTCGTAACACAACGTAAACGATAATAACATTTAAGCATATAGCTGTAATAATAGATACAATATTATATTCAGCTCTGATAGATAGTAAAGTTGTTAGGGTGCCTGTACCTGCAATTAAAGGAAAGGCTAATGGAATAACAGAAGCAGTGGCAGGCATTGTATCTTTTGAAATTTGAACTCCTAAAATCATTTCAAACGCTACAATAAAAATTAAAATGGAA
Source organism: Bacteroidia bacterium (assembly GCA_046594225.1). GTDB lineage: Bacteria > Bacteroidota > Bacteroidia > B-17B0 > Aurantibacillaceae > UBA4416. The sequence continues at coordinate 3,898 of JBKJPW010000234.1, read as the reverse complement.
CCAGCAATGGCGAAATCACCAATAGAAATTCCGATAATATCTAAAATGCTTTGTCCTACAAATAAAAACACAATCATTATTCCTAAAGAAACAAAAGATGCTTTTGGAGCATTGATTCCCCCTGTTTTTTGCTTTAAGCTAATAATGATAGGAATTGAACCGATAACGTCGATAACCGCAAAAAGCACCATGGTTACTTTCAGAATCTCTATAATGTCGAATTTTAAATCCATAATATAATTTTTTGACAAAGGTATAATTATTAAAAACAATAAAATTGGTATCAGCTACAAATAATTCGTAAGTTTATCCTATGATAAAATATTCTTTACTTGGCGTAACTGCCTTATTTTTAATTTCTTGCACACAGGTTAATACTTCTGCAGAAAAAACAATTACCCAAGGAGGTGATACCATAGGAGAAATGGACATTTCATTATCAAAAATGGATGCTGTTGAAGAATTATCAAATATCGAGGAACAAGAGGCTGCTAAACTATTGTTTAAAGCAAGTGGTACAGAGCCTGGCTGGTTTGCCGAATTTTATAATAATAAATTGCGTTTGGTGGTTGATTATGGTAAAGATAGTTTGATTATGAATTCCAAATTTGAAGGATTAGATGATAAAGAAGGCTATATTTTTGGTGTACAAGGAGATAAAGATGTTGCTAAAAATATAAATATTAGTATTGTTAATAAACCATGCACTGCAGCTGGAAGTGGAGATAAAATGGATAGAACAGTAGTGGTGTTTTATAAAGGTAAAAAATATACTGGTTGCGGAAATTTTATAAAATAATTTTGAGTTGATTAAACCTTTGCTTTTTTAGTTGGTCTTACCTACAAATAAAACAAAAAACAACTATTATATGAAAACTAAACAATTAACATTAGCGCTTGCTCTAGTAGCTATAGTAAGTGCTAGCATCTTCTCGTCTTGTAGAAAAAAAGAAATTGAGGAAAAGGATAACGACACTATATCTGCAAAAGATCAATCTTTAGCATCATCTACCGTTAATGATATGACAAATATATCTGACGAAGCAGGAAAAGGAAATGCAACAACTACTTCAAGTTTTAAAACGGCAGAGTCTAATGCTATTTTAAGTGCGTGTTCAGTAATTACTTATGATACGTTAGCGGCAGCTAAAACTATCACTGTTAATTTTGGAGCAACAAATTGCTTATGTAATGATGGTAGAAATAGAAGAGGCTCCCTTATTATTAACTTTACAGGAAAATACAGAGATTCGTTAACGGTAATTACTGTTACTCCACAAAATTATTTTGTAAATGATAATCAGGTTACTGGCTCAAAAACTATCACTAATAAAGGCCATAACGCAGCTAATCATTTAGTGTATGAAATTAACGCTAACATTACCATTATTAAAGCTAGTGGAGCAGGAACTATTACATGGCAAAGTACCCGTCAGCGTGAATGGATGTCAGGAGAAAGTACTTTATCTTGGGCTGATGATATATATTCAATAACAGGTAGCGCCAATGGAACAACTGCAAGTGGAGGCTCTTTTACATCTGTTATTACTTCACCTTTAATTAGAAATATGGCCTTTGGATGCCGTCGCCATTTTACTCAAGGTAAATTAGAACATACGCCAGGTGGAAAAGCTACAAGATATATTGATTTTGGAAATGGGGCTTGTGATGATCAGGCAACTGTTACAATTAATGGAACAACTTATAATATTACATTGCCATAAATTTTAGTTTTTTAAAGTTCGAAAAGGCCGGGGATTTTCTCTGGCTTTTTTTGTTGATAACACGCTCATTCTTTAGTTTATTTATGAGTTTTTTTGCTAAATTTTTTAGTATTATTGTTTATGCTTTATAACTGGAAAATAGCTTTCTCGAACGCACACTTTAGAAATCGTTTTTTAATTTCTGTAGCAATGTTGTTTATAATCTTAACTGGTTTTGCTTCTTTATTGGCATATATTGAAACCAGACAAGGCCATGCTTTTTATGATCCTATCTTAAACTTCATCAAACCCAGAGATGTATCTGATTTTATTTTTTTTGTAACGTATTCAGCGGCATTAATTGGATTGATATATGCATTTTTATCGCCTTATAAATTTTTACACCTAATTCAAATGTATGGTGCTTTAACTTTATTAAGAGTAGTAACTTTGTTTTTTATCCCTTTAGAGCCGCCAACTGCTATTATTCCTTTACATGACACTATTTTAACTCACACATTTTACGCAGGCAGCGAACATTTAAAAGACTTGTTTTTTAGTGGACATGCAGCAACTTTATTTTTATTTTATTTTTTCACTGTTAATAAGGTTTTAAAATATACTTTTTTAACAGCAGCTATTGCTGTTTCGGCAGGTGTAATGGTTCAACACGTGCATTATAGTTATGATGTGATAGCTGCCCCAATTTTTGCCTACATTGCTTACCGCGTTATTACTAAGTTCTCAAAGCATTATCAAAACGAGGCTCCAGTTGTTTAACACCTAATTGTCTAAAACATATTTTTTCTTCTAATTAAAGCGTTTTTATCTTACTTATTTTTATGTTGTGAAGATGACGTTTAAATATGTAATAGTTGCTTTATGTGCGTATTATATGGTTTCCTGTAAGCATCAACAAACTGTTACAAAATCCGCAAATTCAAATTCAACCAAAACAGAAAGTTCTTCTAAATCCCTCAAAAAACAATACGCCGTTAAATTAGGTGTGAGCGAGGCTGACATCAAAAATGAAACATTATACAAGTTTATAAACGAATGGCAAGGAGTTCCTTATAAATATGCTGGGAAAGATAAAACAGGCATTGATTGCTCTGGCTTAACATCTGCTTTATATTTTAAAGTTTATAAAAAAACAATTTCCTCCAGCACTAAAGCATTGGTTGGTGAAGTAAAAAAAATAAGTGAATCGGATTTAAAAGAAGGAGATTTAGTGTTTTTTATAACTAACGGAAAAACAATTTCGCACGTTGGGGTTTACCTACAAAACCATAAGTTTGTTCATGCCTCTACAAAAAAAGGAGTGATGATTAGCGATATGAACGAGCCCTATTTTAAGCAAAACTACGCAAGTTCAGGAAGAGTGAAGTAGTACAATAAATTAGTTAAAATTCTGTTATTCTAAAAATCCATCATTTAAAATGAACAAACTTATCCTGCCGTTTTTATCTTTTGTTCATTTTACTATTTGCTATAGTCAAACTTGGACACAATTAACAGATTTCCCAGGCGGCTCGCGCGATGACGGAACTTCCTTTACTATAAATAATAAAGCCTATTGTTTCACAGGTCTCGAACCCGGTTACCAATGTATGCCAAATGGTTATGCCTTTGATGGCAGTTCAGAAACTTGGTCGCCAATGGCATCATTACCCGCTGGTAAAGAACGGCAGTATGCAACTGCTTTTTCTTATAATGGAATTGGTTACATGTTGGGCGGTTTAAAATGTGATAATAGTTGTTTAAAAGATTTTTGGCAGTATTCAGTCACTACAAATTCATGGACAGCTTTACCTGATTTTACTGGCTCTGGCAGACAAGGCATGATTAATTTTGTGATTAAAGATAAAGTGTACATTATTGGCGGACGACCAGCTAGTAATATTGCTGTGAATGAAGTATGGGAATATAATTTTACAACTACTGTTTGGACTCAAAAAGGTAATGTACCTATTACAGGTATGTGGCGAGGTGCGGCTTTTGCTATTGATACCGTTGGTTATATATGTTACGGCATGAACAGTGCTTTGCCTGAAGCGTATAATCATAACATGTATAGCTATGATTATGTTAACGATGTGTGGGCGGTAGTTCCCAATATTGTTCTACCATCTCGTAATTATATTGCCTGTGCTGTAGTAAATAAAAAAGCCTGCTTGTATGGTGGACATGATACT
>JBKJPW010000181.1:0-41637 GCA_046594225.1 Bacteroidia bacterium | reverse complement strand
ATTTAACTTTGTAATAAAACTTAAAGCAATACCTGTTTTGTCTGCACGCCCTGTTCTACCAATACGATGAATGTATGCACTAGCTTCTTTGGATGGCATATCAAAATTAATAACGTGTGTTACATCTTTTAAATCTAAACCACGAGCAATAACGTCTGTAGCAATTAATAAACGATGCGTTCCTTCATCAAATTTTTTAACAGCGCTAAAACGTTGTGGTTGCGATTTGTTAGAGTGAATCACCCCAATATCTTCTGAAAATTCAGTGCCTATTTCTTTATAAATATCATCAGCTATTTTTTTATTTTTTACAAACAATAATACTTTGCTAAAACTTTTTTCAGTTTTCAATAAGTGTTCTAATAAATTTACTTTCGTATAAAAATTGGGAACATTGTATGCTTGTTGAATAATTTTTTCTAAAGGCGTTCCTCTGCTAATTAATTCAATATACTCAGGTTTGTAAAAATAATTTTCAATCATCATTTCTACATCTTCGTTTAAAGTAGCAGAAAACATTAAATTTTGACGCTTTTCAGGAAGTATATCTAAAATTTTAATTAATTGTGAACGGAATCCTAAATTCAACATTTCATCTACTTCATCAATCACTAATTTTTGAATGCTGTTAAATTGTAATGTTCTGCTTAATGTTAAATCTATTAATCTCCCGGGAGTAGCTACTAATATATCTACACCATCATATACTTTTTGTTTTTGAATATTAATATTTCCGCCACCATAAACACCTACACATCTTGCTTGCATATAAGCCGATAATTTGGCAACTTCATCCACCACCTGAACTACTAATTCGCGAGTAGGAACAACAATTAATACGCGTGGCTGACGTTGTTCGGAAAACGTTAATTGGCGTAAAATCGGCAATAAATAAGCAAAGGTTTTTCCAGTACCTGTTTGAGCAATACCAACAGCATCTTTACCCGACATAATAACGGGGAATGCTTTTTCTTGAATAGGTGTTGGGTTTTCAAAACCTATATCGCTTAAAGCGTTTAATAATGGTTTGGTAAGGTTAAGGTCTTTAAACGTAGTCATTGCAATTGAATTTTGGCAAAGATACGTTAAAAAAATTAGTCCCGCAGATTTAGCGGATTTTCGCAGAATAGTCTGTGTTGCCTGCCTTTTTTTTTAAATAATCTGCGCTTATCAGCGAAATCTGCGGGAGATAAAGCTATTTTTTTAAAGGCTCTAATAGATACTCCAATCCATTTGATTTTATTTCATAGATCGTTGCTAGCATCATGCCGAGTTTCCCTTCAGGAAAGCCCTTGCGTTGAAACCATTCAAGATAAGAAACAGGAAGATTAGCTAGGATAATGCCTTTATATCTACCAAATGGCATTTTGAATTTCACTAATTCTAATAATACTTCTGATTGATGCATACCTTTTTATTTTAACCACATAGTCACATAGTTTTGGTTGCTTGAAATAGCAGAAAAGAAGCCACGCTTTTAACATAGTAGCCTATGTGAAAAAACGTGTTTTTCTATCTACAGCTAATATTTTTTTTGATTTTCTATGTTTCTATGTGGTTATTTTTTGTTTTTTTTCTTATCTCTTCTTTTACTCCAATAATTATATCCAAAGCCTAATAAGGCAATAATAGCTACAGGGATCTTCCACGACACTAAACCATTTTCTCCAACATAACACATAAAACGTTCCCAACGAAACTTACCTTCTTTAGAGTTTTTAGTCAAAGATCCTAAAATTGAATTACCGCTGATTGGATTATTTTTAGGGTCTTTCATGCTAAACCAAACAAACACAGGGCGACCTACCACATGATCAAAAGGCACTACACCCCAACTACGACTATCAGCCGAGTTGTGACGATTGTCCCCCATCATCCAATAATAATCCTGTTTAAATGTGTAAGATGTCATTGGTTTACCATCGTATAAAACTTGTGCTCCTGAAGTTGTTACCTGATGAATACCATTATCATAAGTATTCAACATTTTTTCGTAGATGCATAGATTAGCAGTATCAATAGTAATAGTCATTCCTTCTTTAGGAAGAGTGATAGGCCCGAAATTATCATTATTCCATGGATAACGTGGATTATGTGGGAAAATGCTTTGACTATATTCTCCTTTTGGTTCAATGTATTTTTCAACTTCTAATACGCCTAGAGTATTTTTAATTTGAAGAGCAACATCAGCTGGCATATTAAAAGAGTAAATAGTTGTGTCATCTCCACTTTTCTTTACATAAGCTTCAGTAACATAAATATCATGTTTATCTAAAAAGACTTCGTCCACTTGTAATAAAGAGTTTAATACTTTTACATCATAAAAATGTTGAGCATGTTCAGGCATCTCTTGTTTTTTATCGTTGATATAAAGCTCACCATCTTTTATTTCTAATTTATCGCCAGCTATACCTACACAACGTTTTACATAGTGCTCACGCTTATCAACTGGTCTACCAACTTTTTTTCCATTTTTAATAGACATGCCACCTAAGTCAACTTTGAAATTTGGGTTATTCATATTTGTATAACCAAATCTTCTTACCATTTCATAATAGCTGGTGTATTGTTGGGTACCAGTAGTGATGGTATCTCCATCAGGATAATTAAACACAACTATTTCTCCGTTTTTCGGTTTTGAATAGCCAGGTAAACGCATATAAGGTAATTTAATCCACTCTAAATATGATTTTGTTTCAGTAGTAAATGGTAAGGTATGGTGTGCGAATGGAAATGCCATTGGCGTTTGAGGAACTTTAGCCCCATAACATACTTTATTAACGAATAAAAAATCTCCAACCATTAATGATTTTTCTAAAGAGGATGTTGGAATGGTAAATGCTTCGAAAAAGAAGCCGCGAATAATAGAAGCTGCAACGACAGCAAAAATAATTGGGTCAGCCCAGTTTTTAATAAATGATGATTCAGATTTAATATCGCTGACACCAAAAAACTTAATGTCTTTATTAAAACCTAAGTAAGCAAAGTATAAATAAGGTATTAAGGCAGCCGCTAATAAATCATTATTCATACGCTTTTTAAAAGCACGTGCTAAGTGAAACCCATATACACCGTACATAATTAAATTTACGCCAGGTACAATCATAATTAATCCCCACCATTTCGGACGATTAATAATACCGCCAACTAACCAAAAGTTGTAAATCGGAATTAATGCTTTCCAGCCTGGTAAACCTGCTTTTTCAAATATTTTGTATAAGCCTGCAAATGAAATTAAAACTAGTATTAAAAAAATAATGTTGCCCATATCTATTGTTTGATGTTTTGTAGTTTAATGTTTTTTGTTTTTTATAAAAGATCATTCATCGTAAATATACCTTTTTTACCTTTAATATATTCAGCAGCAATAACGGCGCCTAAAGCAAAGCCTTTGCGGTTGTGAGCCTTGTGCATAATTTCTATATCATCAACATCTGAAGTATATTTAATAATGTGAGTTCCCGGAACTTCACCTTCTCTTATATCTTTAATAAATAAAGTCTCTGGTTTTTTATCAGTAATACTCCAATCCGTTTTTCTGTCAATTTTTTCAAGCACTTGATTTGCTAATGAAATGGCCGTTCCGCTTGGTTTATCTAATTTATGAATATGATGAATTTCTTCCATTTCCACATTATAGGAATCATATTTATTCATCAAGTCGGCTAAATACGAATTGACTTTAAAAAATAAATTCACTCCTAAACTAAAGTTTGTTGCATGAAATAAAGTGCCACTTTTTTGATGGCATTCAGTTTCAATTTCTTTAAATGAATCGTACCAGCCTGTTGTGCCAATCACAATAGGAACTTGAGCATCAAAACATTTTTTAATATTGGAAATTACAGTGTGAGGCGTACTAAATTCAATAGCCACATCCGCTTTTTTAAGATCATCAATACTAAAAGTAGAAGCATTTGTTTCGTCCACTTTTAAAACTATAGTATGTCCTCTTTGTAAAGCGATAGCCTCTATCTCTTTACCCATTTTACCGTATCCTAATAATGCAATATTCATATTTTTTTATTATGTCCCACTTATTTCGCTGATTTTCGCAAATTTAAGTTTTAAATTTATCTGCGAGCATTTGCGTTATCTGCGAGAAAATTTATTTAAATTTAAATTTCACCGTTAATCCTGCTTGTAGTTTATTGTTATAATCTAAATTTGAGTAAGGATTTACTTGTAAACTTAAATCATCACTAATGTCAAATGTTCGTAAATGGGCATCAACATTAGCGTCGATAATGTTGATTAAATACACTAAAGCGCCTAACATGATGGAAATATCTCTGTATTTTTGATAATATTTTTTTTGAGTAATTAATTGATCGCTGTTATATAAAGTTGAATTTACTGTATTTGGATCATCATCATTTGCTGCTCTTAAATTGGTGCTATAGTATTTATATTTAATTTGATTTGTTACTCCCCAGTACCCTAAGCCTCCTAATGCTGCATAAATAACAGGAGCCTTCCAATATTTTCTGTTATAAATTTGACCTAAGCCTGGTAAACAAGCACTCATAATAGTTGCTTTACGAGCATTACCATAAATTGCTTTTCTTACTGCACGTTTTGCTTGAATAGAGTCTTTCTTTTGAATACGAGCTAGAGAGTCGTTTTGCTGGCCGATAACATAAGTGCTAACGAAAACAAAAAATAATATATATGATAATAAAAATTTCACCTAATCAAAAATAGTCACAGTTGCTTAATGAATAAATTTACTGTGACTAATGGTTAGTTAATTTATGTCAAAAAAAGATAAAATGTGTTGTAGTTCAGTATCATTACTAAAGCTTAACGTAATAGCGCCAGTGCCTTTTGGGCTACGTTTGAAGTCGAACGATTTGCTAAAAATCTTCTCTAATTTTTTAGCTATTTGTTTGTCTTCGATAGTTAAGGGTTTTTCTACACGAGTGGTTTTTGGTTTGAATTGTAATTTCTCTCCACGCGCTAATTCTTCAATTTGACGAACAGATAATTCATTTTCAACTGCCATTGCAAAAATAGCTAATTGCTTATCTTCATTTTCAACGCTTAATAAAGCGCGAGCATGGCCCATCGAAATATCTTTATCGCGCACTGCTTTTTGAATAACAGCTGGTAATTTTAATAAACGTAAAAAATTGGTAACGGTACTACGTTGTTTATTTACCTTCTCTCCTAATTGTTCTTGTGTGATATTACATTCGTCAATTAAACGTTTGTAGCTTAAAGAAATTTCAATCGGATCTAAATCTTCACGCTGAATGTTTTCAATCAACCCCATTTCTAACATGGCTTGATCGTTAGCCACGCGAATGTATGCAGGAATTTCTGTCAGTTGAGCTAATTGCGAAGCTCTAAAACGACGTTCACCAGAAATTAATTGATATTTATCGTAACCTAATTTACGAACCGTAATTGGCTGAATGATGCCATGTTGTTTAATAGAATCTGATAATTCTTGTAGGGCAATTTCCTCAAAATTAGTACGTGGTTGAAACGGATTGGTTTCAATATCTTTTATTCTGATAATTGCGATAGAACCAACTACAGGACTTCCTTCACCTGATTGTTTGGTTGTAATATCAGTTTTAGCATTTTCTAACAATGCACTTAATCCTCTTCCTAATGCTGGTTTTTTGTTGGTACTCATTTTAATAGTTATAAGTTGTAAGTTATAAGTTATAAGTTGTTGGAATCGGTGTTATCTAATAACTCATATCCCAAAACTCATAACTACTTTTCTATCCTTCGTTAAATTCTGATTCTTCTTCTGTAAATGTCATTGTGCGATCTTCATCGCTTATTTTAGTTAAGCCGTTACGTTGTAAAATTTCACGCGCTAAGTTTAAATAGTTTAAAGATCCTTTTCCAATAGCGTCATGCATAATAATAGTTTTACCATGACTTGGAGCTTCTGCTAATTTCACATTGCGTTGCACAATGGTGCTAAATACCATATTTTGAAAGTGCATTTTCACTTCTTCTACAACCTGGTTCGCTAATTTTAAACGTGGGTCATACATCGTTAATAAAACGCCTTCAATATCTAATTGTGTATTGATATGTTCTTGAATTAACTTAATAGTTTGTAATAACTTACCCATACCTTCTAATGCAAAATATTCGCACTGCACAGGAATAATAACGCTATCAGCAGCTGCTAAGGAATTTATGACAGTTAAGCCAAGAGATGGACAACAATCAATAATAATAAAATCGTAATCTTTTTTGATTTTATCTAAGGCTGCTTTCATCATATAATCTCTGTTTGGGAGATTAACGATTTCTAATTCAATAGCCACTAAATCAGTATTAGTAGGTAATAAATATAAATTTGGAGTATCTGTTTCTAAAATTACCTCTTTTGGATGTTTGCTATCAATGATGCATTCATACAATCCTGCTTTTACATTTTTTGGATCAATGCCAACGCCTGATGTAGCATTAGCTTGAGGATCGGCATCCACTAATAACGTTTTATACTCTAAAACCGCTAAAGAAGCTGCTAAATTAATGGCAGAGGTTGTTTTTCCAACTCCACCTTTTTGATTTGCTATTGCTATTATTTTTCCCATTTTCTTATGTTTAACGTTTGAAGTTTATGGTTTCAAGTTAATTTCAATTCTAACTTTTACCTCTTAAATCTTACTTATTTATTGTTTCCCCTATTTCTAAAAGGCTTAGTTTTTTTCCTTGTCTGTTAAATCTATTTATGGCGCCTGGTTTATCAATTTTAATAGAGCCAAAAGTGTCGTAATGCATACCAATGATGTCGTTACACTTAATAAATTCGGTAGCAATAATGGCATTATCCACTCCCATTGTGAAGTTATCACCGATAGGTAAAAAAGCGAAGTCAATTTGACGGTAATCGCCAATTAGCTTCATATCTCTTGTTAATGCTGTATCTCCAGCGTAGTAAAAATTTTTGTCACTGCTTTCAATCACAAATCCCATAGGATTTCCACCATAAGTACCATCTGGTAAACTACTACTATGAATTGCATTAACACATTTTACAGAGCCAAAATCAAATAGTTTTTTTCCACCAATATTCATCGGATGAATATTTTCAACGCCTTGTTTTTTTAACCAAAGATATATTTCGTAATTACATACAACTAATGCGTTGGTACGTTTGGCAATAGAAATGGCATCAGCAATATGATCTTCGTGCCCATGAGTAATTAAAATGTAATCTGCTTTTACAGTAGTAGCATCTATATTTTTTGCAAGTTCGTTTGGAGAGATAAAAGGGTCAAAAAGTAAATGCTTCCCATTAATCTCAACTCCAAAACACGAATGACCGTAATATGATATGTTCATTTTAAAAAATCAGTAAATAGTACAATTGTATTAGGTAAATTTAAACTATTATGGGGTTTTATCTGTTTTTAGTTTTTAACAGTAAAATTCATAACTTCGCCAAAATGTTAATAATATAATGCATTCAATTACAATCATATCGGCAACTAACAGAGTTGATAGTAACACTGAAAAAGTAGCTAATTATTATAAATCCGCTTTAAAAGTTAAAGGGATTGACGTTGAGCTATTTAGCTTAAAAGATTTACCTGAATCGGTTTTACATACTGATTTATATGGAAAACGCTCAGAAGGCTTTCAAAAAATAATAGATACTTACGTTGATAAACAAACGCAATTTATTTTTATTACTCCTGAATATAATGGCAGTTTTGCTGGCATTTTAAAAGTGTTTTTAGATGCAATTCCTCCTCGTATGTGGTCAGATAATAAAGCTTGTTTAGTTGGTGTATCAACTGGTAGAGCAGGGAACTTACGTGGAATGGAGCATTTGACTAATATTTTAAATTACCTTAAAATAAATGTCTATCACAATAAATTACCAATTAGTAGAGTTGATACATTGCTAGATGCTAATGGAAATTTATCTGATACCGAAACACAAAAAGCAATTGATTGGCAGTTAGAAGGTTTTTTGAAGTTTTAGTATTATACTCTCTTCTATTTTTGAAATGCTACAATTTATAGCAAACACCTATTTTAAAATTAATTAATCTTGCATTCTATTTTGTAGCAAGCTTAAATTATGACTAAAAAAGACAGTGTATTAACTATTCCCGATGAGTTAGTGATGAATAAGATTTATCTTATTCGAAACCAAAAAGTGATGTTAGATAAGGATTTAGCAGAACTTTATCAAGTAGAAACGAGACGATTGAATGAACAGGTAAAAAGAAACTTAAAGAGATTTCCAGATGATTTTATGTTTCAGCTAACTGAAAAAGAATTTGAAAACTTGATGTCGCAAAATGCGATATCAAGTTGGGGAGGTGTCAGAAAATTACCTTTTGTTTTCACCGAACAAGGCGTAGCTATGTTGTCGGGAATATTAAGTAGCGATAGAGCTATTGCTGTTAATATTCAAATTATGCGAATTTTTACAAAAATTCGTCAAATGCTTGCTGATAATACAGATTTGCGTTTGGATATTGAAAAAATAAAAAACAAACTCGATAATCAGGATAAGAATATGGAAATTGTTTTTAGGTATTTGGATGAGTTGTTAGAGAAGAAAGATAATGCTGCTGAAAGGACTGAAATTGGATATAAAATTTAAAAAAGATTTTGAAGTCACAATTTGTGACTTCAAGTTTTACAATAAACCGTCGCTTTTTTTAGATAATTCATAACCTTCATCAATTAATAAATTTTTGCTTTTGCTTGCCGCTACAGCTAATTCATCGCAACGGTTATTTTCTTTATTAGAGGCATGACCTTTTACCCAAACAAATTTGATGTTATGCTTTTTCTGAATTTCTAAAAAACGTTTCCATAAATCAGGGTTGGCTTTATCTTTAAATCCTTTTTTTACCCAACCGTAAACCCAGCCTAAATTAATAGAATCAACTACGTATTTTGAATCGGAATAAACTACCACGTTTGAGTTTTCTTTTTTTAAAGTCTCTAATGCTACAATAATGCCAATTAACTCCATCCGGTTGTTGGTGGTTAGTTTAAAACCATAAGCTAATTCTTTACGCTGGTCTTTGTACTTCATTACAATTCCTAATCCACCAGGCCCAGGATTTCCGCTACATGCACCATCCGTATATATTTCTATAACATCGTTATTCATCAAGTTGGTAAATATAGTTTTTTTGTGGGAAATTGCTGCATTTCAATGAGTTTCATTTCTCCTAAAATTGATTAAAACAAGAGTTTAATTCCTTAATTTTTTATATATTTAAAATCTATATATACACACAGTATGGCAAAGAAAACAATTAAAAAAGAGAAAAGTATTTTCACACAAAATTCTTTAACATTTTTAAAAGATTATTTAAATAATCCTTCACCAACAGGTTTTGAAAGTGCAGGACAAAAAATGTGGTTAAACTACATTAAACCATATATTGATAGTTATTTTGTTGATACTTATGGGACAGTTGTTGGCGTTATTAATCCTGAGGCTCCATATAAAGTAGTGATTGAAGCCCATGCTGATGAAATTTCTTGGTTTGTACATTACATTACAAAAGACGGATTTATTTATTTACACCGTAATGGTGGAAGCGATCATCAAATTGCCCCATCTAAACGTGTAAATATTTTTACAGATAAAGGTATTGTAAAAGGAATATTTGGCTGGCCAGCAATTCATGTGCGTGATGCGGCTAAAGAAGAAACGCCAACTTTAAAAAATATTTTTTTAGATCTTGGTTGTAAATCAGATAAAGAAGTAGAAGAACTGGGTGTACATGTTGGTTGTGTGGTTACATACGAAGATGAATTTATGGTATTGAATGATCGTTATTTTGTTGGTAGAGCTTTAGATAATAGAGTAGGTGGTTTTATGATTGCTGAAGTAGCTCGTTTATTAAAAGAAAGTAAAACAAAATTACCTTTCGGATTATATATTGTTAATGCAGTTCAAGAAGAAGTTGGTTTAAATGGAGCAACAATGATTGCACATAAAATAAAACCAAATGCGGCTATTGTTACTGATGTTTGTCATGATACACAAACACCGATGATGAATAAAATTGTGAGTGGTGATTTAGCGTGTGGTAAAGGCCCTGTATTATCATACGGACCAGCAGTACAAAATAATTTATTAAAATTAATTATTGATGCTGCTACAAAAAATAAAATTGCATTCCAACGCCAGGCAGCAAGTCGCGTAACGGGTACAGATACAGATGCCTTTGCTTATAGTAATGAAGGAGTAGCTTCGGCTTTAATTTCATTGCCATTGCGTTATATGCATACAACGGTTGAAAGCGTTCATAAAGATGATGTAGAGAATGTAATCAAATTAATTTTAGCATCCTTAAAAAACATTAAAAACAATCACGATTTTAGATACCTTAAATAATTATGATTTAAGAAGTGTGATTTAAGATGTAGTTAAATACTTCTTAAATCTAATATCATAATCAAACTTTAAAAATGGCTATAATAGATTCTATATTAAAAGGTGCGGTTAAATTAGGTAATAGAATCCCTAAGCGGACTAATTATTATGTGCAACAAACAAGGGTTCTAAAAAAACTAATGACTAAAGCAGAGCATACTGCTTTTGGCGAGCATTTTCATTTTACAAAATTATTACAACAAAAAAATCCTATTGATGGATTTCAGTCTACTGTAAAAATGTATGATTACAGTAGCATATACAAAGAATGGTGGTATAGATCGCATAAAGGTGAGCCTTATGTATGTTGGCCAAATCATATTAAATATTTCGCCTTAAGTTCGGGAACTTCTGAAGCAGCAAGTAAATACATACCTGTAACAAAGGAAATGTTGAAAGCATTTAAAAGAGGAAGCGTGAGGCAATTAGTGGCGATGGCAAATTATGATTTCCCAAAAGAACATTTTTCAAGAGGCATGTTGATGATAGGGGGAAGTACTTTATTAGATTTTAATGGCAGTCATTACGAAGGAGATTTAAGTGGAATTACAGCGGCTAATATTCCAGTATGGTTTCAACGTTTTTATAAACCAGGAAAAACAATTTCAAGATACAAAGATTGGGAAACAAAATTAACGGAGATTGTAAAGAATGCAAAAGATTGGGATATAGGTGTTATTGTTGGTGTACCTGCTTGGGTGCAAATTATAATGGAACGCGTTATCGAACATTATAAAGTAGATACAATACATGATATTTGGCCAAATTTAAGAGCATATGTTCATGCAGGAGTTTCGGTTGAGCCTTACCGTAAAAGCATTGCAAAATTGACAGCCTTTCCATTAATTTTTTCAGATACCTATTTAGCTTCTGAAGGATTGATAGCATATCAAGAAAGACCAAATGCAGCACAAGGAATGCGTATGTTGTTGGATAACGGCATTTTTTATGAGTTCATTCCTTTTAACGAAGATAATTTTGATTCGGATGGAAATATGAAAGCGGGAGCAAAAGCATTAACTATTAAAGATGTAGAGTTAGGAAAAGATTACGCCTTATTATTATCTTCTTGTGCTGGCGCTTGGCGTTACTTAATTGGGGATACTGTTCGTTTTACAGATTTGGAGCATGGAGAAATTGTTATTACAGGAAGAACAAAGCATTATTTAAGTTTATGTGGAGAACATCTATCTGTAGAGAATATGAGCCGTGCCATTAAATTAACGGCCGATGATTTAAAAATTGAGTTAAATGAATTTGCTGTAGCTGGAGTGCCGCATGGAACTTTATTTGCACATCAATGGTATGTAGGTTCTAATAAGGCTGCTTCAGAAGAAGATATTAAGCAACGTTTAGATTTTCATTTAAAAGAAATTAATGATGATTATCGTACCGAAAGAATTGCTGCTTTAAAAGATGTGTATGTAAAAGTACTGCCTGACGAAGCATTTATTGATTTTATGGCAACAAAAGGAAAATTGGGTTCAGCTCACAAATTTCCAAGAGTTTTAAAAGGAAAATTATTAGAAGAGTGGCAAACTTTTATTGCTAACTACAAAAACACGTTTTGATTTTAAGTTTAATATATCAAGCTATAGTAATTATTTTGCTCCTAACATTTTCGTTTGGGCCAGCATTTTTTGCACTTATAAATACTGGAATTAAGTTTGGATATAAAACAGGTTCTTTTTTAGCCGTTGGAGTTGTATTAAGCGATTTCTTTTTGTGTATGTTAGTTTGTGTTTTAGTGTATTTTGGAATGGCAAATTTATTGCACTCTTCTGAAACACAAACATTCTTCGCTATCATTGGAGGAATTATTTTAATTGTGTTTGGAGCTTTTTTTTTCAAAAAAGTCCCCATTAAAACAGATGATGTAATTGATATTGAAAATCAATTGCCTAGCCCTAAGTTAATGTTGTTAAAAGGTTTTTTATTAAATTTATTTAACCCAACGGTTTGGTTATTATGGTTAGCAAATGTAACTGCAATCAGTAAAACATTAGATTACTCAATGTTTAAAATGATTGTATTTTTCAGTATCGTACTTGGTGCTGTTTTAGCAGTAGAGTTATTTAAAGTGAAATTAGCAGGAAAAATAAAACACTATTTAACTGATAAAATTATGACTACCGTTAATTACATTACGGGAACAGCTCTAATCATCTTTGGATTGATTTTAATTTACAATCACTATTTTAATAAATAATGGCAGCAGGAACATTTGACGAATTAAGAAAAAAGTTAGAAGAGAGTATCACTTCTTTTCCATACATCTATATGTTTAAATTTATTATCAAAGCTGATAATAAAACTATGGCCTTAGTAGAAGTTATCTTTGATAATGATGCGGAAATAATTGAAAAGCCTTCTACAAAAGGAAATTATATTAGTATTACTGTTAAGCAAGTAGTAATGAGTGTTGATGAAATTATTTCTATATACGAAAAAGCAGCAGAGATAGAAGGAGTTATGTCGTTATAATGTTAGTTTTTGAATTACAAAATAATCTACTATCTATTAAAGTTAATTCGTTTGGTGCGGAGTTGTGCTCTGTTATTTCAAAACAAAGCTCTATTGAATACATTTGGCAAGCAGATAGTTTAGTATGGGCACGACATGCGCCTAATTTATTTCCTGTTGTAGGTAAATTAAAGAATGGGGAGTTCACTTACGAATCCAAAACGTATCAATTGCCTCAACATGGTTTTGCACGTGATAATGAATTTATTTGTATTGAGCAATCTAATGATTATCTGCTATTTGAATTAACAGCTTCCGAAAAAACCTTACTTAATTATCCATTTCACTTTAGTTTACAAATAGGATATAGACTAATTGAGAATAAAGTGATTACAAGTTATTCTGTGTTTAATCCAGATAATGCTGATTTATATTTTTCGGTAGGAGCACACCCAGCATTTAATTGCCCTCTACAAAACGATGAATCTTTCTCAGACTATGAACTTATCTTTAATAAAAAAGAGAGCCTAGTTATTAATACATTAAACGATGGATTGATTACATCACAAATAAAACAGCTGCAATTAGAGAATAATAAATTGAATGTATCAAAACAATTGTTTAATAATGATGCTTTGGTATTTATGAATTCTCAAATTGAGGAAGTGCAATTAGTGTCTACAAAAACAAATCATGGCGTTTCTTTAATTTCAAAAGATTGGCCTTACTATGGTATTTGGTCGAAAAAAGGCATAGAGCAATTTGTTTGCTTAGAGCCTTGGAACGGAATTGCCGACAGTGATACAACAAATGGCGATTTAATCAACAAAACAGGAATTATAAAATTAAAATCAGAAGAAAATTACAATTGTTCATTTGATTTAGTGTTTTTTTAAATGATAAAACAACAATTTCATAAACCTGTTTTTTTATTTAAGCTATTGGGCTTCTGCTTATTGTTTTTATTAGGTCATCGTATTCTTTTTTTATTCATGTTTCATGCTCAATTTAATGAAGTGCCTTTTATTGAATTTGTAAAAGCATTTTTAATTGGAACATTAACAGATGCTATTGCCTCTATTTATTTTTTATTGCCCATGTGGTTGATATTGTTGTTTGGTAATATAGAATATAAAATAACACGCTACGCAGCACTCACTTGGTTTACTATTGGCTTCTTCACGGCTTGCCTTTTAAATTTATCTGACCTAGGTTATTATCCTATCACCAAAAAAAGAATGGGAGCTGAATTGTTAGATATATTATCTGAGGTACCAGCTTTGATGAGTTCTTATTTAAAAGACTATTGGTATTTATTAGTATTATTAATTGCATTTTTTGCATTTGCATTTTGGTTGTTTAAAAAACAAATAGAAAACTATAAAAATGTTGAACAAAAATTCATGCCTAAAATTATAAGCATTGTTTTAGTGATTGGTTTATTTTTTACCATTATGCGCGGTGGTTATGGTATTCGTCCTTTTATGCCATTTGATATTCCATCTTTAGTTGACCCAAAATTACAATGGTTGGCAAGCAATACACCCTTTCAATTTATACATACGCTGCAAAATCAAAACATTGAAATTGAAACGTATTTTGACCAGAATGAAGCAGAAAAAATAATTGGGTTTCAAAAACAATTTGTTTCAAAGGAGTTCAAGAAAAAAAACATTGTCTTTATTATTTTAGAAAGTTTTTGTTCTGAACGAGTAGGGCTTTTAAACCCTGCTATTAAACAATATACTCCTTTTATGGATTCACTATTGAGTAATGCTAGAACCTATAAGTATGGCGTTGCTAATGGCAGAATGACGATTGATGCCCTGCCGTCTGTTTTGTCGAGTATGCCTTCTTTTATGGAAAAAAACTATTGTTATTCTAATTATAGTAATAATAACATACATGGTATCTCCTCTCTTTTAGAAAAGGAAGGCTATACAACTGCCTTTTTTTACGGAGGTGTAAAAACTACTTTTGGCTTTGAAAATTTCATGAATATTAATTTTACCAAAAATTATTTAGATCAAAGAGATTATGATAGCAATTATGAAAATGTAGGTTGGGGAGTAGATGACCATTTATACCTGCCTTTTATTGCTAGTAAATTAAAAACATTGCCACAGCCATTTTGCGCGGCTTTATTAACTCTTTCTCTGCACCATCCATTTCCAGTACCAGAGCCATATAAAACATTATTAGATACGATTAAAGATCCTGTTAAAAAAAGTTTGAAGTATACGGATTTATCTCTTCAGCTATTTTTTAGTAAATGTAAAAACGAAGCATGGTTTCAAAACTCCATTATTGCTATTTGTGCTGATCATACCTCTGGTGGCTTCGGTCAATATGAAAGTAATCCAGTGAATGAATTTGCAATTCCTATATCCTTTTTAGCAGTAGGAGATACCTCGTTTAATAAAGTTCAGGATCATTCTATTTCTCAAATAGATATGTATCCAACAGTATTAGATTATTTGGGATACAATAAACTTTTTGTTAGTTTAGGAAATTCAGCACTTTCTAATAAAAACCATGCAACGGTCCAGTTTGCAGGTAATGGGTTGTTTCATGCGTTTGATTACCCTTATTTATTAGAGTTTGATAATAGTACAAAAAAAGTGACTAAGCTTTGGCTGTATAATGAAAATAGAACCATAAAAGAAATCACTGTAGATGAGAGTAATAAAAAGAAGGTAAACGAATTAACTAATTTAGCTAAGGCTTATATACAAGTATTTAGTTACAGGATTAATAAAAATCAATTTTAGTTTGTAACTTTGAAAGTAAGCTATCATAAATACATTGTTCTATTTATCATAATTGCCATTAGCTTTGTATTTCAGTTTAAAAGCCTCAATGAATTCCCTCAATACAAACATAGTTGGGCTCAGAATGATAGATATGCTTTAGCAATAGGTTTTATAAATAATGGTGGCGATTTTTTTCAGCCAGAAAGTTTTATTTATAATAATCAGTTCCCAGACGGGTATTTTCAGAAAATCTTTAATACAACTATCACTTCAGTTGATTTTCCAATATATGATTATGTGGTATCTATTATCATGAGGGTATTTGGAACAACAGACCCTTGGTGTTTTAGAATCTTTGTTTTTCTATACAGTATTATAGGATTGTTTTTTTTGTATAAGCTCACTACTTTATTTACTAATTCTATTATTAAATCTATTGGAGTTGTTTTATTTGCAATTAGTTCTCCTACATTTTTGTACTACCAAGCTGGTTTTTTACCTACTATTCCTTCTTTAGCTAATACTGTAATTGCTTTGTTTTTTCTCTTTAGCTTTTACAAAGCTGGAAATAAAAAAAACTATTACATTTCTATATTCTTTTTGACACTGGCAACATTAGCTCGGCTTCCGTTTGCCATTGTTTTAATTGCAGTAATTTGCATAGAAATGCTTTACGCATTTAAAAACAGAAAAACGTATTTGTTTAAATGGATTCCTATTATTTTTTCTGTGGCTTGTCTCTACTCTTATTATTTATACAACACAAAACTCAGAGCGGAGCACGGTTCGTTATTTCTTAATTATGTTATACCGGCCAGTAATTGGCACGAATTAAAGGAGTTTATAAAGGTGATTTATGATAGATGGGCATTTAAATATTTTTCATTGATTCACTACTTTTTGTTAATTTTTTCAGGAATAATCTTTATTTGCAAAATAATTTATAACAAAAATTCTATGACCGAGTTGCATAAAAAACTTTTCGTATTATGTTTAGTTTTATTTTTTGGATGTCTACTCTATTATTTATTAATGGCATTTCAGTTTCTGAATCACGATTATTATTTTTTAGATACCTTTTATTTGCCGATTGTTTGTACAGCATTATTATTTATAGTTTTTTTACCGGCTATCGAACACCAAAGAATTAAATTCGTTTTAGTTTCTGTTTTTTTAATGGCATTTATCCCTGCTTTTTTATACGCTAAAAAAATTCAAAAATCTGAGAAAACAGAGTTGGGTTTTACAGTTCAAAAAACAACGGCTGAAAATTTTAAAGACGCGGACAAATTTTTAGATGCAATCAAAATCCCTAAGGAATCAAAAATATTGGTACTTGCTGCAGATGGACCTAATAACCCTTTTATTTTAATGAAGCGCAAAGGTTTTTCGATGATTTATTCGGAGCGCGACAAGATTGAATCAGCTTTAAAGTGGCCTTATGATTATGTAGTAGTAGAAAACTCAAAATTAATAAATATTATTTATTCCGTTTATCCTAACATTACGAATCAATTATTGAAAATTGCCAGCAATAATGATATATCAGTTTTTGTAAAAAAAACAGACAATGAACGAAGTGATTTAAATGCTTTTTTTAATTTAAATACTAAGCAAATGATATATCGGGAGCGCATTAATTTTAATAAGTTTCGTAAAAAATCAAATTGGACTAGCCCACTCAGTTCTTTTTCGTTTTCAGGAAACATGTCAGGATTTGTGAGGCCCCATAATGATTTTGGTTTTTCACACCGAATAAAAAAATTCGCCCCATTAAATTTAAATTCTTCTATTTTAAGAGTTGAAGGTTATTTTATGTCTAAAACAAAGTTAAAGGAATGTCTGATGTGCGTTACTATTAAGAGCGAGGGTAAAGATTTGTTGTTTTTAACTTATGACTTAAGCCAATTAGAGATAGATAACCATTGGAATAAGCAACAAATTTTGTTTTATTTACCTAAAATGAAAAATACAGAGTTTGAGTTAACTACATTTATATGGAACACAGGGAAAAATAAGCTGTTTTATGATGATTTTGAGGTGGCTATTTTTCAGTAAAATAATTTAAAAAATAGTTATAAATTTACATACTATGATACAACACATTAAATCTCGTATTCAGGCATCTATTGATTTAAAAACGTCTTTATTATCAAATGACGCCTTACTTAATAATATACAAAACATTGTTAATGATATTGTAACTTGTTATAAGCAAGATGGCAAAGTTTTATGGGCAGGAAATGGCGGATCTGCTGCTGATGCTCAACATTTATCTGCTGAATTAACCGGCCGTTTTTATTACGATAGACCACCATTATTTAGCGAAGCCTTGCATGTAAATACTAGCTACACAACTGCAGTAGCTAATGATTATAGTTATGATGTCATTTATAGTCGTTTAACCAAAGCAATGGGTCGAAAGGGTGATGTGTTAATTGGCTTATCAACTAGTGGCAATTCTGTTAATGTGATTAAAGCTTTAGAAGTTGCCAATGAAATTGGCATGGTAACAGTTGCTTTTACTGGTGAAACTGGCGGTAAAATGAAAGGCACTGCTAAATACCTAATTAATATTCCTTCTAAAGATACACCACGTATACAAGAGTGCCATATGATATTAGGTCACACTATTTGTGAATTAGTTGAAATTGCTTTATTCCCTAAACCTTAATTATTTTTGCTTACAGAAGCTATCATATTGGCAGGAGGATTTGGAACGCGTTTACAATCAGTTGTAAATGATGTGCCTAAACCAATGGCTCCAGTAAATAACGAGCCTTTTTTAAATTATATTTTTGATTACTTGAAGCATTACAATATTAAGCATGTTGTTTTATCAACGGGTTATTTATCCGAAAAAATTGTAGCGTATTATCAAAATGAACATAAGGGGATTAAAATTTCTTATACAAAAGAAGATACACCTTTAGGTACTGGGGGCGGCATTCGTTTAGCGATTGAAAAATGCTTGACTGAAAATGTGTTAGTATTAAATGGAGACTCTTTTTTTGACGTTGATATAAATGCACATTATCAAAATCATATTTCTAAACATGCTAATTGTACATTAGCTTTAAGAAAAGTTAATAATGCTGCGCGTTATGGAACAATAGTTCTTGGCAACTCAAATAAAATAGATGCTTTTAAAGAAAAAGATAATATTGAACGAATAGGATTAATTAATGGTGGTGTTTATATGATTGATAGAGAATTGTATTTAAGCAAAACAGAGGCTACTATCAATTTTTCTATTGAAAAAGATTTTTACGAAAAACGTATGCAAGAACTTAATATTTTTGGATTTGAATATGACGGTTACTTCATAGATATAGGTGTACCAGAAGATTATAAAAAAGCACAAAATGACTTTAAAGGATTTAAATATAGATAATAGCTGGACTTTGTTTTTAGACAGAGATGGCGTTATTAATAAAAAATTAGAGGATGATTATGTAAAACATACATCGGAGTTCGAATTTATTGATGGTACATTAAATGCTTTAAGAATGTTGGACCCTCTTTTTAAAACGATTGTAGTAGTAACAAATCAGCAGTGTATTGGTAAGAAAATTATTTATCCAGAGGATTTAGAATTGATTCATAAAAATATGTTGTATGAAATTTCTTATTTAAAAGGAAGAATCGATAAAATTTATCATTCTCCATATTTAGCTTCTGAAAATCATCCTACTAGAAAACCGGAAATCGGAATGGCTTTACAAGCTCAAAAAGATTTTCCGAATATTGATTTTTCAAAATCAATTATTGTTGGTGATAGCATGAGTGACATGGAGTTTGGTAGAAATGCAGGGATGAAAACAGTTTATATTAGTAATGAAGCAAAAGATGATGCTCGTATTGATTTTAATTTTAAGTCCTTAATTTATTTTGCACACACACTAAGCACTAACCACTAGGCACTTGCTCACTATTTAATGAAAGTATCCATCATAACCATAACCTATAATAGCGAATCAACATTGATTGATACGATTGATTCTGTATTGAATCAAACTTACAAGGATATTGAATATATTATAGTAGATGGACGATCAACAGACAGTACTTTATCAATCATACATTCTTATAAAGATAAAATCTCGAAATTTGTTTCCGAAAAAGATAATGGTTTATATGATGCCTTAAATAAAGGTATTTCTATTGCTACTGGCGATGTGATTGGCATTTTACACAGCGATGATTTTTATACCAATCATCATGTTATTGAAAACATCGTCAATACGTTTAAATCAAATCATTCAGATGCCGTGTACGCAGATTTATTTTATGTAGATAAAAACGATACCAATAAAATTCATCGTAAGTGGAAATCAGGACATTATAACCACGGCATGTTTATAAATGGTTGGATGCCGCCACACCCTACATTTTTTGTAAAACGTTCGGTTTACGAAAAACACGGTAGTTTTAATTTAGATTTAGTGTCAGCCGCTGATTATGAATTAATGTTACGCTTTATTCACAAGTATAAAATTAAATTGGCGTATTTGCCTGAGTTTATTATTAAAATGAGAGTAGGAGGGAAGAGCAACGTTTCTTTGAAGAACAGAATCAGAGCAAACAATGAGGATAAAAAAGCTTGGAAAATGAATGGGCTTAAGCCTCATTTTTATACTTTGTATATGAAGCCTTTAAGAAAAATTATTCAGTTATTTAAAAAGTAAAAAACTACTTTTTCACCTCAAAAGTCTCAAAGTTTCTTACATCACCTTCTTCGGCAATTACTTCGGTAACCTTGGATAAAGGAGAGCCAACATAACACCAATCAATTAATTTATTGATATCATCTTCTAGTCCTTCAGCTTCAATTAAAACATCGCCACTATGCAAGTTTCTAACATAACCCGTTAGGTTACATTTAATAGCTTGCGCATGTGTGCAAAAACGATAAGATACGCGTTGCACTTTTCCTTTAACGGTTATGTTATAATGGCGAATCAATTAGTGTATTTTAGTTTTAATAAATTTATTTGTGACAACAAATTTAAGTATTCTATTAAATAATTCGTTTTTTCTTCGGGTAATACATATTGCTTGGCTTTTGTAGATACCGTTAGGAGATATTTATTGTTTTCTTGTTTATTTAAAATGGAACTTACTTCAAAAAAATCATTATGTAATTTTTTATTAAATTCTTCAAGATTTGTTATGTCTGTTGGTTTATTAAATTCAAATAAAAAATTGTAACTATCAGTAAAGGTAAAGTCTAAAAAATAAGCCTGTGTAATTGGTTCTTTAAAATTTTCTTTATCTAACGCAAACGAAAACCAATTAGATAGGTCTATATATTCTTTTGATATTTTAATGTTTTCAGAACAAGCATAGGAACTTTTAAATGGAAAAATTTTGGACTGAGATGTCAGTTTTATTTGTTTTTCAGAGGCATCTGGTTTATCTACACATTTTTTAAAGTACTCGGTTTTTATTGTAGAATCTACTACGTCTTTATTGTAATAATGCCTTAAAATGCTAGAAAACTGCCCATTAAGAGTAGTTTTAATACTAGCGTGAATAATAGAAGAGTCTAGATTTACTTTAAATAGTGCATTCTCTGTTCTTACATTTTCATTGTACGTACTAGCTGGTGTTTTTATAAATTTTATGTTTTGTAGGCCTTCTTTATAGTTTGCAGCTTTTGTGTTTTTTGGAAAAAGTGCACAGAAAGATCCTTCATAGTAAAATGGTAATTCATCAGGAAAGTATTTAATGCCTTTAAATCTTGGCACATAAAACTTAAAAGATGTTTTTACAGGTAATGCGAAAAATTCTAGTTCGTAATCTTCATGAGATCTATTTGCTGATGTATGAATTCCTAATCTTCTATCTTGAACATTTGCCTTATAATAAAATATATTTTTCTCAAATAAGATGTCGGCATATAGTTCGCTTACAAATTCTTGGGGCAATTCTCTTTTCATTAATCTTTCTGACGATGCCAAAATATATTGCGCCTCCTGATTATAATGCATTTGTTCGGCAGTTAAATATTTATAGGTATTAATACTATCGATGAATTGCGAAAAAAATTGAGTTTTGGAACTGTCATTAGGATTGTCAGGAAATTTGGCGATAAATTTTCTAAGGTTAGCACCGTATTTATCATACACTTTTTCTTTTTCATTTAAAGAATCAGGAATAACAAACCAACTATATCTAGTAGAGAATATGTATTTTGAGCTTGACATTGTTCTATCTAAAGAGTGTCTATTAACATTATAAGCACTAGCAGTAACATGCGGAAGCGTTTTACCTGCTAAAATATTTTGAGAATATTTAATTGCCTTTAGATTTTTAAAAGTATAATAGAAATTTTGGTACGTAAAACTTTTATCAGGAACATCGGTTTTGGTATACTGACTCGAATCTATGTTATGATTTAAAACCATCTCAATTCTACTTAATGAACCTGGTGCAATTATTTTAATAGATAATTTGGTATTTAATTTAGGGAAATAATCATTCAAGTAAAATTGCTCAGTATCATAAGTTCCTTTTATTTCAGCTTTATAGCTATATTCAATAATGTCGCCAACTTGTAAATCATTAAAATCAAATACATATTCATAGTCGTAGGTCTTTTCTCCATTATATTTTACCCAGTACACTTTATTGGTAGTTACTTTCACTGGAATTTCAGTAATTATTTTATTTCTAATGATGCGCGCTGCAAAATATGAAATCTTATAATCATATATAAAAGGAATCAATCGTTTAGCAAAACGACCCTGTTTATAATAAGGATTATTTTGATTAGTGATATCAAAATTTTGAGGAAGAGACACCGACTTAAAATAATTTAAGCCTTCTTCATTTAATATTTTTACAGCTTGCCTTCTTTTTACAAAAGCATTCGCAAAGTTTAAAGTAATATCGTCGTTTAAAATAACAGCACCATCATTTTTTAATGAATCAGGGATGATATCAAAATTTTTATTAGCATCAGGCCATGTGTAATTTTCTGATTTGAAATTTAAATTTTGCGACTGAAGGGTTTGTGAAAAAAATAGCGTAATCAAACAAAAAAATAGAGTAATTCGAAACATATTACCTATTTAGTGTTTCTAAATTACGATGCTCTGTTTTATTTAATTCTTCTTTTGATAATGATTTAAAATATTCATAAGTAATTTTTAAACCTTCAGCTCTGTTTATTTTCGGGTTCCATCCTAAAATTTCTTGAGCCTTTGTGATATCTGGTCTGCGTTGCTTAGGATCGTCTTTTGGTAAAGGTAATGAAATTAATTTTTGGTTAGAACCTGTTAATTTTAAAATTTCATCAGCAAAATCTTTAATGCTAATTTCATCTGGATTTCCAATATTTACAGGCATGTGATAATCACTCATCAATAAACGATAAATACCTTCTACTAAATCATCTACAAAACAAAAGCTACGTGTTTGACTTCCGTCTCCAAACATCGTTAAGTCTTCACCTCTTAAAGCTTGACCAATAAATGCAGGTAATACACGTCCATCGTTTAATCTCATTTTAGGGCCGTATGTATTAAAAATACGAATGATACGAGTTTCTAAACCATGAGTTTCATGATATGCCATCGTAATAGCTTCCATAAAACGTTTTGCTTCATCGTAGCAACCACGAGGTCCAACAGGATTTACATTTCCCCAATATTCTTCCGTTTGAGGATGAACGTGTGGGTCTCCATAAACTTCGCTAGTTGAAGCAACTAATACTCTTGCTTTTTTTGTACGTGCAAACCCTAAAACGTTATGAGTTCCTAACGAAGAAACTTTTAAGGTTTGGATAGGTATTTTTAAATAATCAATCGGACTTGCAGGCGATGCAAAATGTAGAATATAATCAACGTTTCCAGCAACATGAATAAATTTACTCACATCATGGTTATAAAATTCAAATTGAGGTAACTTA
Organism: Bacteroidia bacterium; assembly: GCA_046594225.1. Lineage (GTDB taxonomy): Bacteria > Bacteroidota > Bacteroidia > B-17B0 > Aurantibacillaceae > UBA4416. The sequence continues at coordinate 18,113 of JBKJPW010000181.1, read as the reverse complement.
AATAGATGTTCAATGTTTTTTAAATCACCAGTTACTAGGTTATCCATAGCAACTACTGCCATTCCTTCTTTAATAAAACGGTCACATAAATGTGAACCTAAAAATCCTGCTGCTCCTGTAATTAATATTCTTTTCTGACTCATATTTTTAATTAGTTAATTCGATAATTTGACTATGTGTCAATTAAAGAATGTATTGTTTTGTTTAATTCATTTTAATAATCAAATAGACTCATCGTCTAATCGGCTCATTGACTAATTAGTTTTAACTCCAATACAGTAATAGCTGTAACCTATTTTTTTCATGTCTTGAGGGTCAAAAATATTTCTTCCGTCAAACAATGCTTTTTGATTTAAACGTTTTGTTATTTCATCAAAATCTGGCGCTCTAAACTCGGGCCATTCTGTTACAATTAATAATGCGTCAGCACCATCTAAGGTATCATACATATCTAACGAATAGCCAATAGTCTCTTTCAATGTATGTTTTGCTTCTTTCATCGCTACCGGATCGTAAGCTACAACACTAGCGCCCGCTTTTAATAATTTTTCAATAATCACTAAAGACGGAGCTTCACGCATATCATCTGTTTTTGGTTTAAATGATAAACCCCATAACGCAAATTTCTTTCCTTTTAAATCTCCGTTAAAATGATTTTTTACTTTGTCAAATAATACTTCTTTCTGGCTTTCATTAACTTCCTCAACAGCATTTAAAATACGCATATCGTATTTATTTTCTTTCGCTGTTTTAATTAATGCTTTTACATCTTTCGGAAAACAACTTCCGCCATAACCAACTCCAGGATAAATAAATTTAGTTCCAATACGTGTATCGCTTCCAATACCTTTACGAACCATGTTTACGTCTGCTCCCATAATTTCACATAGGTTAGCAACGTCATTCATAAAGCTAATTTTAGTTGCTAACATAGCGTTAGCGGCATATTTAGTCATCTCAGCCGAAGGAATATCCATGAAATAAATAGGATGACCATTCATTAAAAATGGCTTGTATAATTTACGCATTAACTCTTCAGCTTCTGGTCTATCAACACCAACCACAATTCTGTCAGGTTTCATAAAATCTTCAATTGCCGCTCCTTCTTTTAAGAACTCTGGATTAGAAGCAACATAGATATTTAAACTAGAGGCACGTTTTTCTAATTGAGTTTTTAGTGCGCCTCTTACTTTTTCAGCAGTTCCAACAGGCACGGTACTTTTAGTAACAACTACTAAATTATTGTTGGCGTGTTCTCCAATACTTGAAGCAACTGCCAATACATATTTTAAATCGGCAGAACCATCTTCATCTGGTGGTGTACCTACGGCAATAAAAACTACTTCTGCACCTTGTATACTATCTTTTAAAGATGTAGAAAAATGTAATCGTTTTTTATCAACGTTACGTTTTACCATCTCATCTAAACCTGGTTCATAAATTGGCAATATACCTTTGTGTAAATTATCAATTTTGTTTTGATCAATATCAATACAAGTTACATCCATGCCAACTTCGGCAAAGCATGTGCCTGTTACTAATCCTACGTATCCTGTTCCTACAATTGCTACTTTCATATATTCAATGAGTTAATTTGACAATTAGTCTATAAGTGATTTTTTTAGTCTTTAATTTTGTGTCTTTTAACCTTAGCCAACTAATTCTAAAAGATTTGTACAAATGTATTTCAAAGTTTCTTCGTCCATTTCCGTATGCATAGGCAGTGATAATACCGTTGCGCATAATTTTTCGGTTACAGGAAAATCTCCTTTTTTAAAACGGTCGCTTTTGTAAGCGTTTTGTTCGTGTAACGGAATAGGGTAGTATATCATTGCTGGTATACCACGCTCTGATAATTGCTCTCTTAATTTTGTTCTATCAACACCATTTAATTGTAAAGTGTATTGATGAAATACATGCGTTGAGTTTTTAACTCTAACTGGTGTTTTTAATTTTGGATGATTCGCTAAAGCTATATCATAATAGTCTGCGGCCTTGTTACGAGCCGCCGCATATTCATCTAAATGTTTTAATTTTGCTTTTAATACTACTGCTTGTATGGTATCTAAACGAGAATTCACACCTAATACATCATGCACATATTGTACGCTTTGTCCGTGATGAGCAACCATTCTTAATTTTTTTGCTAATGTATCATCGTTTGTATAGATAGCACCGCCATCACCATAACATCCTAAATTTTTACTTGGAAAAAACGATGTACAACCAATGGTTCCAATAGTTCCTGCTTTTGCTTTTGTACCATCGCTAAATGTATAATCAGCACCAATTGCTTGGGCTACATCTTCAATCACATATAAATTATGTTTTTTAGCCAAAGCCATGATGCGTTCCATGTCTGAACATTGTCCAAATAAATGTACGGGCACAATTGCTTTTGTTTTTGGAGTAATGGCTTTTTCTATAGCTTCAATATCAATATCAAAAGTGTCAGGATAAACGTCTACTAAAACTGGTGTCAACCCCAATAAGCCAATAACTTCGGCAGTAGCCACATAAGTAAAACTTGCAGTAATTACTTCATCGCCCGGTTTTAAATCTAATGCCATCATGGCTATTTGCAAAGCATCTGTTCCGTTAGCACAAGGAATCACATGTTTTACATTCAAGTACTTTTCTAAATCCGATTGAAATTCTTTAACTGCTGGTCCATTAATAAATGCAGTAGTATTTAATACTTCTTGTATTCCTGCATCAACTTCTGCCTTAATTTTTTCGTATTGACCTTTTAAGTCAACCATTTGTATTTTTTTGGTAAGAGTCGCCATTCTATGCTTCAAATTGTATCATGCGAATATAACGATTTTGAATATATTATACTTGTGAATATATATGAAAAAAAGCGTTTGGATAAGAATTACAATTAATACCTTTTATTGGAATGCTGAACCCCTACTTAAAACTGTAAAATATGAAAGAATAAACAATAATTATGTAACAATATTGGGTATGCCCTACTTAAATTGCCCTATGTATTACAGATTTTTAATTTTAGTGATGATTTTCATCACATCATGTTCAAAATATAGAAAAAGTTTGATGATTGAGGCAGAACCTTGCACATCCGCTAACCACAGCAAATCATCGGATATTAAAACACAACTGGATTTACCGGAATCTCTTCTGAAAACAAAAACGGGGGTAGTTACAATGGAGGAAGGAAGAAATAGTTTAATTTCACGTTTATGGCTTTGCGAAAATGCAAAAAAATCCATCAATGTGCAGTATTTTTCGATTGCTAAAGACAATGCAGGTTTCATAATGTGTGATTACCTTATTCGTGCAGCCGATAGAGGTGTAAAAGTGCGGATACTTGTGGATGCTTTGGCTAGGCAAATGGCTATAGGGGAAATACAAGCTCTTGACTCTCATGAAAATATTGAAGTAAAGGTTTATAACCCAATCGTACAGAAAGGAAAGAGGAGCTATATTAGGTTTATCAAATCAGTGCGACATCTTAATAGGATTGATCAGCGCATGCATAATAAAGTACTTGTAATTGATGATGTAGCAGCCATTACTGGGGGACGAAATATTGCTGATATATATTTTGATTATGATGAACATTATAATTTCAGAGATAGGGATATTATGCTTTTGGGTGCGGAAGTGGGCAACGTAAAGAAGTCTTTTAATCGATACTGGAATGATACCTTATGTGTTAATTATCAGTTTGTAACTCGAAAAGTAAAAAAGGAAAGCAATAGTAAACGCTTTGAGCAATTGCGCCGTTATACTTGTAATCCAAAAAATTTTTCGGTTGAAATGAGAAATAAAGTCACAGATTTTCCTAATTGTTTTAAATCTATTCAACAGTCACCTGAATTTTTATGGGCAGATAATGTTTCTTTCATTGCAGATACTCCAGATAAAAATATCAAACGAGATAAACGAAAAGGTAGTGCTTGTTCTGATACATTGATGGCTATGTTAAATCAGGCTAAAACATCTATTGATATTGAAAGCCCTTATTTTATTACTTTGGAGGAAGAAAAAATATTGTTTAGTGAAGCTGTTAAAAGGGGAGTTAAGGTAAGAATACTTACAAACAGTTTGTGCTCAACAGATAATGAAAATGCCTTTGGTGGGTATAAAAGAGATCGTAAAGAAAAACTTGAAACAGGTATTGATATTTATGAATTTAAGCCGAATGCTACTGTCAGGGAAAAGCTTATGTCACCTGAATGTATTGTTGCGTTAAGGCGGAAATCGGTTTATGGCTTTCATTCAAAAACGATGGTGATTGATCATAAAATATCGGTGATTGGAACCTATAATTTCGACCCCCGTAGTGCAAATTTAAATACAGAATGTGTTATGATTGTTAGATCAGCTGAATTTGCAGAAAATTTATTGAAGCATGTTGAAGTTGGATTGTTACCAGATAATTCATGGCATATAACCAATGATTTTAACCCAGATTTCAAAGCAGGGCTTCGGAAAAAGTGGCAAATGTTTTCGCGAAGAATATTTCCAAAAAGTAAATTGTAGCTTAGTATTTCTTTTTTTTATTTATTCAAAAAAATCATCCGAAAAATTCATCAAATACACTCTTTCACTTGCTCTGGTAAATGCCGTGTAAAGCCATCTGATGTATTCAATATTTAGCATTTCTTTGGTTAAATATCCTTGATCAATAAACACGCAAGGCCATTGTCCGCCCTGCGCTTTGTGGCAAGTAACAGCATAATTAAATTTAACTTGCAAGGCATTAAAATAGGGGTTCTTTTTTAGGTAAGCCATTCGTAAGCCTTTGATGGGCTGGTCTGCCACATCTTCCATCACAGCTTCAAATAAAAATTGTTGTTGTTCTTTCGTTAAAGCAGATGTGTCTGTATTAATTGAATCTAATAAAAGGTTTAAAGTAATTTCTGGAGAATCAGGATAGTCACACAATTCTACAACGCATTCAGCAAAATTAAAACCGTATAATTCTTTTCTTCCGGTTATTTTTTTAATTTGCAAACTATCACCATTGGCAATAAATCCAGCTTCTGATTTTTCATCTAACCAAAAATAATTGTTCTTCACTACCATCATTAAATCACCCCCACATAAATCATCATCCATATATCTAATCCTTGTTCTTACCGACTGATTAAATAAATTAGCACGCTTATTACTTCTTGTAACTATTAACACATCATTAAAACCATATTTACTATAAGCATTATTCAGTGCATCTTCCAGCTCATCGCCATTTAATCTTACTACATCTTTAAATGTTTGAAGTTTAGGAAATTCATCTTCAAAATTTAAAATACATTCTCGAAGATGAGTAGCATTTAAAAGAATTCCACTAGCATCTTGCTGACGAGCTACTTGTTTTAATTCAATATGTTTAATATTTAAATGATAAGCTGCTTTTAAAAAATCAATATTTAAAGCTGGACTATCATTACTGCCAACTGGTGGTAATTGTGCAGTATCACCTACTAGTATCAATTTGCAATTATCGCCCGAGTAAACATATTCAAATAAACTTTCTAATAAACTGCCATAAACCGATTCTGAATTTGGATTGTCTAATCCAATCATAGATGCTTCATCAACAATAAAAACAGTATTTCTATGTAAATTTTCTCCTAAAGTAAATTGCACACCACCATTTTCTGTTGGTATTTTCCTGAATATTTTTTTATGAATTGTTTGCGCAGGTTTTTCGGAATAATTTGATAAAACTTTTGCTGCCCTACCAGTTGGCGCTAATAGCACACTTCTCCATTTAAAAGACGGTAACGTTTTAGATAATGCTGCAACCATGTTTGTTTTACCTGTTCCAGCATAACCTTTAATAACCATTATTTCTCTTTCGTTATTATTAGCCATAAATTCAGCAAGTAAGTTAATAAGAGTACTTTGGTCTGCTGTAGGCGTGAAGCTCAAATAACTAAGAAATATGGATATAAAAGAATTGCTATTCAAGGGCTTATTCAAAATAAAAAGTGTTAGAAATCAAATTTTGGACAATTTGCAACACTGTTTTTCCCTTTATCAGGACCCATTGCAGTAAACATTGGCGTAACACCAATCATAAATTCTAAAGAATTTGTTGCTGCTGAATGAATACGATTAATCGAATAGTCATACGCAAAACCTGCAGTTACATTTTGCCAAAAGCGCACTTGAAAAATTCCGGAAATAAAATCTTTATTACGAATAGTGGCACCTAAACCAACTCGCTTTCTGTAATAAGCCATCACATTTAGTTCCATACTTGGAATATTAGTAAATGATGAATGTAAGTTAATAGCTGGCACTATTGTCAAACCATTGTCCAAGAAAAACTTTCTGCCATAAGTCATATATAATTGAGGTGTTAATACCGATTTGTTTCCAATTTGTTTATCACCCTGAACTTGCCTTACTTTAAAAACCTGTTGTACTGAAACATCAAAAAACATTTTCTTGCTATACAATCTTATTCCTGGTATAAAATCTGGATAGGCATAAAAAAAACCAGTTGAAGTTGCGCTATAAACTGGATCATCTGGAGAAATTGTACCTTTGCTCATTCCAAATTTTCTTACACCAGCAAAAACCCCAAACGATATATAATATCTGTTGGTAATTGGCAAATGCAATGTGTAAGAGGCATATATATTTTCGTTTTTAAAAATTCCCAATTTTTCCTGCGCCACATAAACGCCCACATTGTGCCAGCGTTTATAACTTCTTTCAGGTTTTATGGTGTAATTAGCGCTAATAAAATTTGAGGCTGGAGCATAATCAAAACCTATCCACTGTTTTCTAATACCCGTAATAACTTCGAGCTTACCATTAATATTACTTCCGGCAGCAGCTGGATTATAACCATATTTATTGAAGGTAAATTGCGTGTATTGACCAGTTTGCTGAGAAACACATTTCAGACAAAAAAATAAAAATATGTATATACAGTATCTCATTATCTGATAATAGTGATGGAACCTTTAATGAATTTATTTTTGTCTGATTGAGAAAAATATAAAATGTAGTAATATGTTGCATCTGGTAATGGTAATCCTAAACTTCTACCATCCCAAGTAATATATGAACTTGTTTGATGATGCACCTGTTGCCCCCAACGGTTGTATACAAATAAATCAAATTCAGGAAAAAATTCAATTCGACTAATATCCCAAGTATCATTAAAATCATCTGCATTAGGCGTGAAATGACTTTCAGGAGTGGGTTCACACACTAATGATTCAATATTAAAAAATATAGTAGTGTCTTTATTTTGATCATCTCTTACTTTTACAGAATAATCTCCTGGTTCTAATTGATCAATACTGCTAGTAATAGCACCATTACTCCATAAATAATGAACGGGAGGAGGAGCTGTTATAATTGTTACAGAAGCTTCTCCAAGTACGCAAGCCCTTTCTGTTTTACTAAAAGTAACGGATAAATTCTGAGCACTATAAGTTAATGCAATACCTAGTAAAATATATATGTAGTAATATTTTATCATTTACAAAAACTCTGCATTAAATCGTTAGCAGCTTCTATACCTTCTGTTTTAGCGGCATTTAAAGTTTCACAAGCATTTATTTTATCACCGTTTTGCGAATAGGCATAAGCTAAAGCAATGTAAGCTTCTGTATAATGTTGATCAATAGTAATTGCTTGTTTGTAATCGGAAATTGCTGCTGTATAATTTTCAGATATTTCGTGCCAATAGCCTCTGTTATATAAAGCCATAGCGTAATTAGGATTGATGATAATACACTTATCTAAATCCCTAATTGCACTCTTATAGTCTTCTAATAATCCTTTTGCCAAAGCCATATTATATAAAGCTTTTTCGTGATTTGGATTCGCCTCAATTACCTTATTAAAATACGAAATAGCATCGGCATACTTTTCTTTTTTTGCAAAAATCAATCCTTTTAAAAAAAAGGCTTCGTAATAATTTGGATTTAATTGCTGCAATTGTGATATAGAAATTGACGCTTCTTTTAATTGATTTAATTTTATTTGTGAATAAGCTTTTAAATATAAAATACTATCAAAATGTATATCAGATGAATTCATAGAATTGATTTCATCAATCGTTAGCTGATAGTTTTTTGTACTAAATGTTTCTTTTACTTTTTGAGCATTAGTCTGACTAGTGCCATAAACACTAATAAAAATAAAGATCACAAATAAATATTTAAAACTTAACTTCAAATTTTATCTAACTCATCATTCATAACTCAAAATTAAATTTTCTCCACCCAATCTCCATGTTCCTTAATTAAGTCAATTAATTCATTAACCGCATTATCACTTGGCACATTTTTCTTTACTACTTCTTTCCCTTTGTATAAAGAAATTTTTCCAACTCCAACTCCCACATAACCATAATCAGCATCTGCCATTTCTCCTGGTCCGTTTACAATACAGCCCATAATGCCAATTTTAATTCCTTTTAAATGATCGGTACGTTCACGTATTTTAGACGTAGTTTCTTGTAAATCAAATAAAGTTCTGCCACAACTTGGACAAGAAATATATTCTGTTTTACTAATTCTGGTTCTTGTAGCTTGCAAGATACCAAATGCAGTTGAATTTGCAACTTGTGGTGATGTACAGCCCTGTTGCTTTATCCATGTACCATCTCCCAACCCATCTAGTAATAATGCGCCAATTTCGGCAGATGAACCTAATTGAAAATCTTGTTCTGAAATGCCTTTGTAATTGCGTTTTATCATGACAGGGAGTTTAATTCCATGTTCTGCAAGTGAAATAAATAAACGCCTTAATTCGGGCATAGCGTGCGAATTAAAACTATCGGCAATTAATACAACGTTAGTAACATCTTTTATTTTCGAAATAAATTCGGTAGTCAATACATCTTTTGTAACAGACACAAAATTTAATTCTGAATGTGTTTTGTAAGCATCAAAAAACTCTTCTCCACAAAATAATGGATATTGTCTTATTGGATTTTCAATAGCACTCCAAGCCTCTGAATTGTATATTAGACTTAATGTTCCTGGAATTTCAAAATCAACAAAATTATTTCCAACGTATGCATAATCACATGCTAAATCATTAATATTCCATTTATCTAACGGAATAGAATAATTATAACCTACCGGAAAAAATGTTGCAGGACTAATACTTTCTCTTTCACTAAAATCAGCTATAATTCGAGGAACGTTATGGCCTCCAATATTTACTACAGTATTCGATTCTCTTCTTTGATAATCGTATGGATTATATGGTAATTTTATTTTGTTATTTTCAGTATGCAAAGGCTCAATCGTTTGATGACGACTGATTTTATCCGAACTGTATCTATCAACCAATGCTTTAGCAACAGGGATTTCAAATTCAGGGTCTTCTGTTAAAGATACCCTCACCGTATCTCCTAATCCATCTTCTAGTAAGGTGCCAATTCCAACAGCTGATTTTATGCGTCCATCTTCACCATCTCCTGCCTCTGTTACGCCTAAATGTAATGGGTAGTTGCGATTAGTTTCAATCATTTTTTGAACTAATAGTCTGTAAGCTTGCACCATTACTTGAGTGTTACTCGCTTTCATCGAAATTACAATATTGTGGTAATTCAAGTCTTCACAAATACGCAAAAACTCAAAAGCAGACTCCACCATTCCTAATGGCGTATCTCCGTATCTACTTAAAATACGATCGCTCAAACTACCATGATTAGTGCCAATTCGCATAGCAGTGCCATACTCTTTACAAATATTAACCAATGGCGTAAAACGCTGTCTGATTCTTTCTAATTCTTGTTCGTATGCTGAGTCGGTATAATCTATTTCTTCAAATTTTTTCTTGTCCGCATAGTTACCTGGATTAACACGAACTTTTTCAATAATACGAGCAGCATGTTCCGCAGCGTTAGGTGTAAAATGTATATCAGCAACTAAAGGCGTATTAAAACCAGCGGCTACTAATTCTTTTTTTATGACCTCTAAATTTTTCGCTTCATTTATGCTTGGAGCTGTAATTCGCACTATCTCGCAACCAGCTTCAATCATCCTAATACTTTGAGCTACTGTTGCTTTGGTATCCATGGTATCAGTGGTGGTCATACTTTGTAATCGAATAGGATTATTGCCGCCAATGCCAATATCACCACACTTTACTTCGCGGGTTAAAAAGCGTTTGTACTCTGTTAATGAGTTGCTGTATGGTAGGTATAATTTCATATTTAGTTTTTTTGCCCACAGATTTCGCGGATTTTGCAGATTTGTTTTCGTTTATTATTTATTTCACAAAAAGATCTGCGCTTATCTGTGAAATCTGCGGGAGATTGTTTTTTTAGAATATCTTATATAAAATTGGTTTACTCGGACTTGCGTCATTTTCAAAACTTGCTATTTGCAAATTCAAAATATAGGTCCCGTCATCTACTTCGTTTGGTACAAAAATAAATTCGGTAATCGTTTTATGAAACTGTGTATTGCTTGGGTATTGCCAAAAAGCATGGTGCGCTAATAATTTCCCTTCATCATTTTCTCTATCAATGGATGGCATGTCAATTAGCAAATGTTCAATACCTTTTTCATTTAAAAATACAATAGCATCTTCTAAAATATAAGGGGGATTTGTATTAGAATATTGCATGGTTAATTTACTTAAACCATTTGATAAAGTTCTGATGATAATTGCTTCAGGTTTTGTATTTTCTAAGGCGATTTCTAATTGTTTTTTTGTAATCACAAAGTCACCATTTTCCATTTCAGTTGGTAATAATGTAACAACTTCTGCTAAAAACATAAACTGTTTTAAGCAATGATTAATGGTTACAAACTCTTTACTGATATGACCTACACACTCTGTATGAGTGCCATTTCCATGAGGATTAAAAATAATATTTCTAAAGTTTACAGAACCACCTTTGCTCACTTCTCCTATCCAGGTTCCATTTGTAACAGGTTCTAATTTCATTGGTTCAACATACCATGCGCTTGTACAGTTTTTATCAGTGCTCAGAGGAATAGAAATATCAATAGGTTGATATAAATCAATCTTGTAGTCTTTTCCTTTATGAAAAACAGAAGCAATCATTTGTTTTTTGATTTAAAAAGTTTAAAAGTACAAATTTTCTATTTGGATGAATTGTGTAATTTTTTTGTGTTTTCTAAATAATTCTAAATTTCATACAAAATTCAATGTTGTCGAATCTCTGAAATATGAATTTTGGATTATTTTTGTAAAAGCATACTTTTTAACAAAAAAAAGTTCAAAAAGTTTGATTTTTAATAAATTTGCTCTAACTTAGTACCCTAGGTATTTTAACTATACTTAACAAAAACTAAAAAAATTGGTATAACATGAAGAAAATCTTTACTACCCTAACTGTTGCTTTAGCAACAATTACTAGCGTTTCATTCGCTCAGCAAGATCCACAATTCACTCAGTTTATGCATAGTAAATTGATTTATAATCCTGGTTATGCAGGTACGAGTGAGGCAATTTGTGCAAACGTATTGTATCGCCAGCAATGGGTTAATTTCCCAGGTGCTCCAAAAACAGGTTTGTTAAGTTTTGATATGCCAATTGGCCAGTTGCCACTAGCTATTGGTTTAAACGTAATGACTGACCAAATTGGTTTCTCTAAAACCTTATTTGCGCGTTTAGCGCTTGCTTATAACCGTCATATTGGTGCTGGTGTTTTAGGTGTAGGTATCGATGGTGGTATCTTACAACAATCTTTCAATGGTACTTGGATTACTCCTGATGGGCCACAATCAATTGATAAAACAATTCCTGATTACCAAACAAATACTGGCTTAAATAAATTAACGTATGACGTTGGTTTTGGAGCTTTTTATTCAATTGCCAATAAAATGTACGTGGGTATTTCTTCTACTCACTTAGCAGCACAAGATATTGTTGGTGGCGGAGATGTTAAGTATGCTTTAGCACGTCACTACTATATTGTTGGTGGTTATACCTTTAATTTTGGTGAAGGCGGTAAACATGGCATTAACCCAAATGTAAAAATAAAAACAGATGCGGCGTCTACTCAGTTAGATGTTAATTTAACGTATATATATAACCAAAAATTCTGGGTAGGGGTTTCTTACCGTATGCAGGATGCCATTGCACCTATGTTAGGTTACAAATGGAAAGGAATGAAAATTGGTTATTCTTATGATTTAACTATGTCAAAAATTAAAGGTTATAGCGCTGGTACTCATGAAATTATGTTAGGATACTGTATGAATCCTAAGAAGAAAAACAAAGTAACAAGTTACCAAAACGCAAGATTTTTAGATTAAATTGTAACCTTTTAAAAAAAAGCACGTTTAAGTCCCCTACAATCTATATTTTTACCTGTTAATAACTTGTTAATAAAGCAAGGTGTCACTAAAAAGAAAGATTGGGATTATAAACAACAAGAAAGCGAAGTGAAATCCATTACAAAAAATTCACTAGCTAAAAACTAAACAAAAGCACTATGAAAAAACTGATTGTATTAGCTTCGTTTATTGCCGTTGTTACTGGTTGTAACAAAAAGGCAGGAGAGTTAGTCGGCGCTCAAGGTAGGGAACCATGGTTTCAACCTGATCCTTTCGGTACCTTGTACATTCCTATGGGCAGTTACCATATGGGGCCAAGCGACGAAGAGATTACAATGGCTCATACAGCCCATTCAAAAATGGTTTCTGTTCAGGCATTTTACATTGATGATGCTGAAATCTCTAATAATGAGTACCGCCAGTTTGTGTATTGGGTGCGTGATTCCATTGCTCGTAAATTATTATTAAATAATGGTTTTGAAGAAGATTTCGGTATTCCTCAAGACGCTTTCTTACAAATGTGGCCAGAGTATATTGGAGACAATAACTTACAAGATCCATACTTAAACTGGGAAGAGAAAATTAAATGGAATAGTGAAGAGGAGGATTACCGTTTAGCGTTACAACCATTATATTTACCAGAAGGTGAGCGTTTTTATAACCGTAAGGAAATTGATGCTCGTAAATTAAATTTTGAATATTATAGAATTGATATTCGTTTAGCAGCTTCAAAATCTAACCGTTTCTTACCACAAAAATCATTAGATATACAAGATGCAGCTCACGAATATAAAAAAGCAGAGTATATTAATGGTGTACATTTAAATGATGGACAATTAGGAGTACCAGGGCAACCTTCAACTCCAGTTGGTAAGCCTGACCAAGATCCTAAAACTTTAGGTACTTATAACGTTGATGATCAGGTTTCTGTAGGGCAAGGTAATTATGTTCCTCGTGAAAGAAAAGGTGTTGACCGTTCAGTATTCATTTTAAAAGATGTTATTAACGTATATCCTGATACATTAGCTTGGGTACACGATTTCACTTACTCTTTTAACGAGCCAATGACTAATATGTACTTTTGGCATCCAGCTTATGATGATTATCCAGTAGTTGGTGTTACTTGGAAACAAGCACGTGCATTCAGTATTTGGCGTTCTAACTTATTAAATAATTATTTAATTGGTAATGGTATGACCATCGTAAACGACTTCCGTTTACCAACAGAATCTGAGTGGGAATATGCAGCACGTGGCGGTAATGATTTATCTCCATATCCTTGGGGAGGTCCTTATATCCGTAACGCAAGAGGTTGTTTCTTAGGTAACTTTAAACCAATGCGTGGTTCTTATATAGATGATGGTGGATTCCACTCTGTATATATATACTCTTATAACCCTAATGATTATGGTTTATATTGTATGGCTGGTAACGTTTCTGAATGGACAAGCAATGCATTTGATGAATCGTCTTACGATTTCGCACATGATTTGAATCCTGATTATGTTTATGAAGCACAAGACAAAGATGCAAACGTATTAAAACGTAAAGTAATTCGTGGTGGTTCTTGGAAAGATGTAGGTTACTACTTACAAGTGAGTTCTAGAACTTACGAATATCAAGATACAGCTAAAGCTTATATTGGTTTCCGTAATGTAATGACTTATTTAGGTCGTTCAAAAGGAGATGAAGTAGGTCCAAACTAAAAAACACAAACACAAAATAAACACAACCAAAAATCAAAAAATCACTAACTAAACAAACAAACAAGCTATGAGCAAACTTCCTAAAGTAACCGGTTTTAAAAAGTACTTACACTTAGCATCATGTTTTGGTGCAGCTATCGTAATCGTTGGAGCGTTATTTAAAATTATGCACTGGCCAGGTGCGTCTGCTGCCTTAATCGGTGGTTTAGGTACAGAGGCTGTATTATTTTGTCTTTTCGCAGTAGATATTCCACATGAAGAATATGATTGGTCATTAGCTTACCCTGAATTAGGTGGTATGGGTGGTCATGAAGAAGAACATAAATTAGATAGCGGCTTACCAGTATCTGCTCAATTAGATGCTATGTTAGCTGATGCTAAAATAGGACCAGAATTAATTGAAAGTTTAGGTTCTGGTATGCGTTCGTTAAGTGATAGCGCTAATAAAATGGGTGATATCAGTAATGCAACTTTAGCTACTAATGAATATGTTGATAGCGTTAAATCTGCTTCTAAAAATGTTGGTCATTTAGCTGACACATATAGCAAAGCGGCTGAATCAATTGCTAGTTTAGCTGAATCTAATGATGCAGGAGCTTCTATTGGAACTTCTTTAAATAGTGTTTCTAAAAATTTATCAGCATTAAATGCTACATACGAATTACAATTACAAGGTTCTCGTACTCATTTAGAAGCTACTGAGAAATTCTACGGTGGATTAGGTGAGTTAATGAAAAACTTAAACGATTCGGTTGAAGATACTAAAAAATATCGTCAAGAAATGTCTACATTATCTACTAATTTAACTGCGCTTAATACCATTTACGGTAATATGTTAGGTGCTATGAATTTCAATAAATAATAGTAAACCCACTACAGAAATGAATGAAAGAAAACCTTTCATTCATTTTCTATAAAATTATTTAAACATTTAATCTAAAAAAAATAGTATAGCATTATGGGAGGCGGTAAAGAAACACCAAGGCAGAAGATGATCGGTATGATGTACCTCGTATTAACAGCGCTTTTGGCAATGAACGTATCTAAACAAATTTTACAGGGTTATTTATCTGTAAATGAAAGTTTAGTGAAATCAGGAAAAAACTTAGAAGAAAACAATGGACGTGTAACAAAAGCATTTGAAGGATCTTTAGCAGGTAATGCAGCCGCTAAACCTTATTATGATAAAGCCATTGAAGCACAAAAACAAATTAAAGAAGTTAGTGATTATATTAAAGAATTGAAAGCTGTAATTGTTGCTCATACAGAACCAACAGCTTTAGAAAACGAAAAAATCGCTGATACATTGAATCTTCGTAACATGGAAAAAATGGATGATTATGATGTTCCTAGTCATGTATTGGGTTTAGGAGAGCCTAAAGAACCAGAAAAAGGACCTCATACAGCTTATGAATTAAAGCAAAAAATGACTGCGTTGCATGATAAATTAATTGCTTTAGTAGAAAACATGCAAAAAGATCCTAAAACTAAATTTTTGGCAGATGATTATGAAGGCATTAAGAAGAAGTTTGCTTCTATTAAACCAACAGACAGTAAGCGTGTAGAAGATGGAGTTGAATTTAATTGGGAAATGGATAATTTTTATCATTTACCATTAGCAGCGGTTATTTGTAATTTAAATAAATTTCAAACGGATTTAAAAAACGTTGAGGCAGAAGTTTTACTAACTTTCTCAGCAGCTAGTGGCAAATTAGCTATTAAATTTGATGCGATTAAAGCTCGTGTTGTAGCTCCATCTTCATATATTGCAGCTGGACAACCTTATGAGGCAGATATCTTCTTAGCAGCTTCTTCTTCGAAATTAGCAGCTGGTGATATGGAAATTTTAATTGGTGTAGATTCAGCAGCAGCAGCAGGTGGTGCTAAAGGCACTTCAGTTCCTTTACAAGGTGGTGAAGGTAAGTATTCAGTAGGTACAGGTGGTGAAGGTGATCAAGAATACAAAGGAGTCATTAAATATAAAAATCCTGATGGAACTTTTAAATATTACCCATTTACTGGAGCATATAAAGTTGCTAAATCTGGAGTAAGTGTATCTGCTACTCAGATGAATGTATTTTATGCAGGTGTTCCAAATCCTGTTACCGCAGCAGCAGCGGGTATTTCTCCGGCTGATATTAGCGTAAGTGCTTCGGGTGCTGGCGTTAGAGTAACACCTAAAGGAAATGGGACATATGAGTTTAATTTCTCATCAACAGGTGAGTGTATGGTTTCTGTTTCTGCAAAAACTAAAGATGGTGTTAAATCTCAAGGTCCTCCAGTAAAATTCCGTGTAAAACCTTTACCAAAACCTGAGTTAAAATTAGGTGGTAAATTTGCTCCACAAGAATTAAAGAAAAGTGAATTAGGGATGGTATCTGGTTTAGGTGCTGGAGCTAATGGATTTGATTTTCAAGCAAACTATGTAGTTATGTCATGGGAAGTTGTTGGTAAATCTAAAGGTAAATTAGGCTCATCAGCTGGTAATGGAAACAATTTAGATGCAACTGGAAAATCAGTGTTAGCTAATGCAGATGTTGGTTCAAAAGTTTATATTGATGCTAAAATTAAAGGACCAGACGGTAAAGTAACCTCTGTTACTAGTGCTATCAAGGTAAACAGATAAAATTGATTTAATTTAAAAATGAGTAATATGATAAGGTTCAAACATGTTTTATTTTTAGCTATTTTCTACATAGTAGCTTTAAACGTAAATGCTCAACAAAGTGTTTTCCAGCCGGGAGACTACAGAGATGGAATTTATGACAAAGAAAACTCTACAAATAGACGCTTTATTCCATACACTCATCTTCGTGAAGGTGATGTTACTTGGGAGAAACGTGTTTGGAGAAAAATTGATATGCGTGAAAAGCAAAATCAACAATTATATTACCCAGTAGATCAAGTGGTAAGTAGAATCTCTTTAATGCAATTGTTATCTAAATATATTTTATCAGGACAAATAATTGCGTTTAAAGATGATGAGTTTTTACAACCCTTAGAATTATCTGTTATCCGTGATAAGATGGTTATTAGAGAAGATTCTGCAGATGTTGAAGAGTATGATGCGGCAGGAGCAGCCTATATGGTTAAAAAGCCTGGAGCAATAGATTCTACTTGGACATTTGAATTTTTCTCTTCATTAGAATTAAAAGAAGATTGGTTTTTTGATAAACAAAAATCGGTTTTAGAAGTTCGTATTTTATCTATGGGCTTTAACGTTATCAATCCTAAAAGAGTAGAATTAGGTGAGTTTCCATTATTTTATACTTATTTTCCTGCTTGTCGTCCTTTCTTTGCAAAACACGAAGTGTATAATGCGAAAAATGATGCTGAGCGTAGAACATTTGAAGATATATTCTGGAAGAGACAATTCTCGTCTGTTGCCATTAAAGAAACTAACGTGTATGACAGAACTATTGAACGTTACTCAAAAGGTATCGACGCTTTGTTAGAATCTGATCGTATTAAAAATGACATCTTTAGATGGGAACATGACTTATGGCATTTCTAATTTAATATAAAAAACACAAAAAAGCTCTCAAGAAATTGGGAGCTTTTTTTTATGAAGTTAATATTATTTCAAACCGAATAAACTCCCACCTTTTTTTTGCCATTGTTGGAGTTATCTCCAACAAATAATTTAATTCAAGCGCTGATAACTCCAATAAGAAACCAATATTTCTTTTGAGGGTTGAACAAAAATAGTTTTTGATAAAAGGCACTTATTTTAAAGAGTGTAAACTCCCACCTTTTTCAAATAGTTTGTCCACCAGTTTTTCAATCTCAGGATTTTTCTCTAAAGTTGGAGCATGATGCGGTTTAATACGCGCATCAATAATAAGATTATCGCAGCCAAAGTGTTTGTAATCAGTAAAGGCATTAATACCATATACATCATGACTTGGGTTGGAGCGTGTAAAGGTTACCCATAACCAGTTTTTTAATGCAGCAGCAGTAAATGAAGAGTCATCTACAATTACTATCATAGGAAAGCCTTTTAAATCAGTATTTTTTAGTTTTACTTCTTCGTTAAAATTTTCGAATTCTAGTTTTGCTTTTTCGTATGATTCAAATTTATTTCCTTGCAAAACTAATACGCCAGGAAAAACTGTTTGTGGATTTTTGAAAGAGTTTA
>JBKJPW010000034.1:0-11132 GCA_046594225.1 Bacteroidia bacterium | reverse complement strand
ACAGCACTTTGTCCGGGAGCAATACCAGTAGCTGATTCATGAAACACAATATTTAATTTATTATCAATCGTATTAATCGTACTTAAACGTCCAGCATCTTTGTAACGGATTTTTGTTAAGGCTACATAATCTTGCGGTAAAGATTCATATTTTATTAAATTAAAATCACGCACATTAATTTCCATTTCTTTTAAATCTTCCAAATCACCTAGCACAACCGTATTAGTTTCTGGAATAATTTCTTTAACAAAAACAGGATCGCCCATAGCCAAATCTAAGCCTTTGCGTTGCCCAATAGTATAAAAAGGATAACCTCTATGTTTACCTACTTTCTTTCCTTTAAATATATAATCTCCTCCTTCAACACTTGCTTCTAAATTTGGTAAGCGATGCTTTAAAAAGGCTCGATAATCATTATCTGGAACAAAACATATGTCATAGCTTTCGCTTTTGTTTGCTAAATCTATAAACCCAGCATCTTTAGCCATTTGTTTGATTTCAGGCTTTTTATATTTCCCTAAAGGAAACATCGTACGTTGTAAACTTTCTTGTCCTAAACCCCAAAGCACATAAGTTTGATCTTTAGTTTGATCAACACCTTTAAAAATAACTTTACGATTATTTTCTTCACGTACTTGAGCATAATGGCCTGTTGCAATAAACTCACAATCCAACATATCTGCACGTTTCAATAACGCTTCCCATTTAATATGGGTGTTACATAATACACAAGGATTTGGTGTGCGTCCAGCTAAATATTCTTCAACAAAATTATTGATAATATGGTCTCCAAATTCTGCACGGATATCTAATATATAATGAGGGAAACCAAATGTTACTGCCATTGATCGTGCATCATTAATACTATCTAAACTACAACAACCTGTTTCTTTTTTGCTGCTACCCGAAGTTTCATAATCCCATGTTTTCATGGTGATACCAATTACTTCGTAACCTTGCTCATGCAACATCATAGCAGCCACAGAACTATCAATCCCACCGCTCATTGCTACTAATACTTTTCCGTGCTTACTCATTTATTTTTTAAAATTTTTAACCGCAAAGGGCGCTGAGTTTTTCCGCAGAGAGCACAAAGGGTATATTGATTGTTTTTATTGTCTAATACTACTTAGTTGTTTTTGGTTTAGCTGTTGTAGATTTAGCTTTAGTTGTTGTTTTAGTATCGGTTACTTTTAGTTTTTCATCAGCAGCTTTATTTTTATTAAAAAATTCCTCAGTTTCTTTTTTAGAAGATAGTTCACCATTTTGTTTGTATAGTTCCTTCTCAGTTACTTTTCCTTTTTTATCTCTGTATATCCATGGACCAACTTTTTTCCCATTCTTATAATAACCAACTGCTGCCGAAACTCCTCCTTCTGGATAAAAAAATACATTTTTTCCATCCAATTGCCCATTAAGGTATGTACCTTCACTTTTCACCAAATTTTTATCGAAATATAATTTAAAAGGGCCATCCATTTTTCCCATTTTATACTTTCGTTCTTCACTCACTAATCCATCTGGAAAATACACATACTCCATTCCATTTTTTTGACCATTTAAATAAGATTCTCTTGAAATAAGAGTGGCTTTATCATCGTAGTATGTCCAAACCGAATCTTTATTTTCTCCAATGTATTTACCAAAGGCCATTTTTTTACCATTTGGATGAAACATGGTGGAATAAGCTATTTTTCCATCTTGTTTAAAATCCATAATAGCTTTTATGGTATCAAACGGGTAATAATATTTAAACTTACCTTGAGGCTTATCATCTTTAAATAGTCCCTCGTAAATTATTTTTTTAGTTTTCTCATCCATTTTTTTCCAATAACCTTGTTTTTTACCAGAGGCATCGGTTTGTGTTTGAGCGGATATAGAAACGCTAACCATTACAAAAAAAATAAAGAAAATGTATTTACGCATAAAATTGATTTTGGCTTATAACTTTTATAAGCTACAAAGTTACACTATCTATCAATAAAAAAGGCTTTTGTAAGCGTTTTTTCTAAAAAATTAAGACTTATACATGGAACTCATAATTAGATACATCTCCTGAGTATTTATACTTGTTAAAAATATTAAAAACGTAAGTAACTGTAACTTAATTATCTAATTATCGTTGTATACTTACTAAAACAAAAACCATGAAAAAAACACTTGTCTCAGTTATTCTTATTGCACTCTCCATATATTTTTTAAATTTTAAAGAAAACACGCTTTATAAAGACGGCGATATTATTTTTCAAACTACAAGTGGGGCAACAGGTAAAGCCATTCAATTGGCAACGCATAGTAAATACAACCATTGCGGGGTACTATTTTTTGAAAATAACCAATGGATAGTTTATGAAGCTGTGCAGCCTGTTAAAAAAACTACTTTAAAAGAATTTAATGAAAGAGGGCAAGGAACTGTAAAACGACTAAATTCTAAAGTATTAACTGCTGAAGATATCTTAAAATTAAAAACACTATTTAAAACCTATGAGCGCAAAGATTACGACGAAGCTTTTAACTGGAGTGATGATAAAATTTATTGTAGCGAATTAGTTTATAAATTATATAACAACGCATTAAAAATTGAATTATGTAAGCCTAGAAAATTAAGCAATTTTGACCTCAACAATCCTTTAGTGAAAGAAAAACTGAACGAAAAATACGGCAACAAAATTCCTTTAAACGAACCAATGGTTTCTCCTGAAGATATTTTTAAATCCAATGTATTAAGTGCGGTAAAATAAAAAACCACCAGCTGTTAGCTGATGGTTTTTTATAACAAAAATCTTAAAACAATTAAGCGTTAGCTGCTTCCTCTTTTAAAACAGCAATGATTTTATCTTCAATTTCTTGAGCTAAATCAGGGTTTTCAGCAAAGATAGCTTTTACAGAATCTCTTCCTTGTCCTAATTTAGTTTCATCATAACTAAACCATGAACCACTTTTTTTGATAATACCTTTATCCACACCAATATCAATAATTTCGCCTACTTTACTAATTCCTTCTCCAAATACGATGTCAAATTCAGCCATACGGAAAGGAGGTGCTAATTTATTTTTAATAACCTTCACGCGTGTTCTATTTCCTGTAACAACATCACCATCTTTAATTTGGCTAATTCTTCTAATATCTAAACGTACAGAAGCATAGAATTTAAGAGCATTACCACCAGTAGTTGTTTCTGGATTACCAAACATTACACCAATTTTTTCACGTAATTGATTAATAAAAATACAGCAACATCCAGTTTTATTAATTGTTCCTGTTAACTTACGTAATGCCTGGCTCATTAAACGCGCTTGTAAACCCATTCTACTATCACCCATTTCGCCTTCAATTTCTGCTTTTGGTGTTAAAGCCGCTACTGAATCTATCACTACTAAATCAACTGCTCCCGAACGAATTAAATTATCTGCAATTTCTAATGCTTGCTCACCGTTATCTGGTTGAGAGATTAATAAACTTTTAATATCTACTCCCAATTTACTAGCATAAGTAGGATCAAATGCGTGCTCTGCATCAATAATAGCTGCAATGCCGCCAGCACGCTGCACACTAGCAATAGCGTGTATAGCTAGGGTTGTTTTACCAGAAGATTCTGGTCCGTATATTTCAACTACACGGCCACGTGGTAAACCACCAATACCTAAAGCAATATTTAAGCCCAAAGAACCCGTTGAGATTGAATCCATAGGTTCAGCTACAATATCCCCTAATTTCATAATAGTACCTTTACCATAAGTTTTTTCTAACTTATCAAGGGTTAATTGTAATGCTTTTAATTTTTCGCTACCTACTGCGTTTCTGTCTACAGTTTCAATAGTGTCTTCTGATGATTTTTTTGCCATGATTTCTATATTTTATTGTTTTAAGTTACTATTTAAACATTGAGGATGATTAATAAGTTTGTAACATTCTCAAATTCCTTACAAATCTAAATCATAATTCAAGCATTGTGTTGCTATAAATTGTAGCATTTATAAAAATAGTAGTATTTACTGGCGAAAGAAGATGTAAATTTTTATTTTTTTGTCAGACAACAAAGAATATTTTAATAAAATTATCGTACAGTAAATATTTTTTTATACGTAAAAAAATATTGTTTTTAAGAATTATAGTTAATAATTGTAGATTCTGTAAAAAAGTTGTAAAATAGTTGGATATATCTGCTGATTTCCCTAACTTTATACAAAACAGGTTTGTTTCATCGCTCTTTATTTTAAGGGAGGAAAGTCCGGGCAACGCAGAGCAATTTGCCATCTGAAAGGATGGGTATATTTTTAGGAATAAAAGTATAACAGATAGTGTCACAGAAAACCAGGTAGCCTCAAAGTTTACTTTGGGGTGATAGTGAAAATGTGAGGTAAGAGCTCACATGTGCAGTTGGCAACAATTGCATAGGACAAACCTCTTATGTTGTAAGGCCATGTAAACTCTAATTTTGTGGCGGCTCGCTGCAATAGCTTCGGTTATATTAGAGAGGGTAGGCTGCATAGATAAATGATGAAAGTTGCGCAAGCAATACAGAACTCGGCTTATAGAACCTGTTTTTATTTTTAAATGTACTGATGCTAAAACGCATACTATATATATTTCTATTGCTAATTAGTTCAAAATTAGTAACCGCTCAATGTCCGCAGATATATGATTATTTGGGAAATTTAGTAAACAAGCCATATTTTATTGATTGTCAGGGTACGGGAACTTATAATATGAACTTTGCTTCTAATACCAGCTGGGGTGCTTATTCCATTAACTGGGGAGATGGCACTTCTAATAATATTGGATCAACTTACACAGCTAATTCATTAATTAATCACACTTATAATTCGGCAACTCCTGATACATTTGTGATTACCTTATCCATTCCTGCATTAAGTTGTACGCTCACTGGAATTGCTGTAATGGAAAAGCCAGTAAATGCTTCTATACAAATTCCTATTGGTGGTGTAACAACTGCTTGTGCGCCTAAAGCCTTACAATTTACAAACTCAAGTACTGATGTTTCTGAAACTACTATGTTTACTTGGAATTTTGGTGATGGTTCGCCTGCTCAAACATTTAGTTATTCAAATTCAGGACAAACCATTTCTCATACTTATCTTCCAGGCACAGTAAATTGTCAAACCGCGGTAACATTAACTGCCAAAAATTATTGCACTCCCGTTCCTACCATTGCCAATTTTAATCCTATTCAAATTTACGATAAAGATGATGCTGCCATTACCCCTTCAGCCATCATTAAATGTTGGCCAGATAATGTATTTACATTCACTAACACTACAAACCGAAATTGTGTTCCACAGGGTAATACATTTCAGCGACAAGAAAGATGGAACTTAGGGAACTATTGGGGGTTGGGCTATGACTCTATTGTTGGTTGGAGACCTTGGCCTCCTACTTCCCCATTAACGGTTACTTATCCATCAGTTGGAACCTATACTGTTTTATTACAAGACAGTAACTTATGCGGTGTAGATGTTCAAGTGCAATCTGTTACAATTTTAAATCCGCCAAGTGCAGGAGTCGTTGCTCCCCCAGGACCTTTTTGTCAGGGAAGTACTGTAACCTTTACAAATACGAGTGCTACAGGATATTCTTATAAATGGAATTTTGGAACAGGCGGCGGCTTTGTTTCAAAACCATTTGGTTCACAAACATTCACATACAATACGGC
Organism: Bacteroidia bacterium; assembly: GCA_046594225.1. Classification (GTDB taxonomy): domain Bacteria; phylum Bacteroidota; class Bacteroidia; order B-17B0; family Aurantibacillaceae; genus UBA4416. The sequence continues at coordinate 5,457 of JBKJPW010000034.1, read as the reverse complement.
TGGTTCTTTTACAGTATCTGTGGTAGCCTTAATAGGTGGTGGTGGCGCTTCATGCACTGATACCGACAAAGTAGTAATTACTATTTTACCAAGGCCAACAGCTAATTTTAGTGTGAGTCCAAACAAAGGATGTAATTCAATTACTGGAGCCACATTTACAGATCAATCTACAAGTGCTATTAATTGGAATTGGAATTTTGGGAATGGCAATACGTTTAATGGTCAGGTACCTCCAGCTCAAAATTATAATAATGTTGGAAATTTTGTTGCAACATTAACTGTTACTGCGGCTAACACTTGCATTCATACATTTACAGCTCCAATAACCGTATATCAAATTCCAACGGCTGCTTTTTCTGCCTCAAATGCCTGTGTTAGTTCCCCGGCTTCTTTTATTGATAATTCTACAAACGCTATTGGCGACCCTATTGTATCATGGAGCTGGGATTTTGGAGATGCCTCCCCCACCTCTACTACATCAATTCAAAATCCTTCTCATACTTACACCACACAAAACACCTATACCGTTGAATTAACTGTTAATACAGCCAATTGCACACATTCGGTTACGCAAACTATTAACATCAATGTAAAACCAACCGCCAATTATAGCTTAACGCCAATTAGTGGTTGCCCTACTTTAACGGTTAGTTTTACAAATACTTCTACTAATGCTACTTCTTATAATTGGGATTTTGGTGATGGAAATACATCCTCTACAACAAATCCAATAAATACATTTAGCAATACAACTTCAAGTAATAAAACTTACACAATTAGTCTAATAGCATCTACAACTGCTGGCTGTATAGATACCTTTACATCAACCGTAACCGTATTTACCAAACCTAATGCATCATTTACTGTAAATGCACCTGCGGGTTGTTCTCCTGTAGCGGCTACATTCACAAATAATTCTACAGGGGCTATTAGTTATAATTGGTCGTTTGGCGATTTAAGTTCTAGTACGAGTATTGCACCTATATTATCTCATACTTACACTAATGCATCCTTAGTAATTCAAACATTTACAGCTCAATTGGTTGCCATTAGCAGCAATGGCTGTAAAGATAGTACATCACTTACAGTAACCACTTATCCAAGACCTATATTTAATTTCTCAATGGTTCCTAATAGCGGATGTTCGCCTTTAAGTATAAACTTCCCTCCAGTATTAGGCGCTGTAACTTATCAGTGGGATTTTGGTGATGGAAGCCCTTTAGATTTTTCTCCAAATCCAACACATGTTTTCACTAATACAACAAGCATTAATAAAACATATACTGTTCAATTAATAGCTTCAAACGCATTTTCTTGTGTTGACACAACTTATGGTTATCCTGTTGTATTTGCAAAACCACAAGCCAACTACAGCATTAGTGTTCCATTAGGTTGCTCGCCGTTAGCAACAACTTTTACAAACACTAGTATTTCTGGTTCAACTTATTTATGGAAATTTGGAGATGGGACTTCGGCTTCTACTACCAACACAAATCATACTTATACTAACTTGAGTAATGTGAGTGATCAAACATTTACTTGCACACTTGTTGCTATTTCTAATAATGGATGTAAAGATTCTATAGACAATTTTATTTTAGTACATTTTAAACCATTGGCTAATTTTGTGATAGATACACCGGGTTGCGCTTCTAAAACAATTACGTTTACAAATATATCTCAAGGATCATTTGGTGATAGTTGGAATTTTGGTGATGGAAGTCCATTATCAAGCCTAACTAATCCAATTCATACATTTACAAATAACACCATTAGTAATTTAACGTTTAGTGTACAATTAATTTCAACAAGCGCATTTGGATGTAAAGATACTACCTTTGGTTACCCACAAATATACGCTAAGCCAATTGCTAATTTTGCTTTAACACCAAGTGTTTCTTGTTCGCCATTAACAACATCAATGACAAACTCTAGTTTATTTGCCGCTTCTTATTTATGGAAATATGGAGATGGAAATACCGATGTTACTTTTAATACAAATCATGTATACACTAATACGAGCAATACAACAAACCAATCATACAGTTGCACATTATTGGCAATTAATTCAAATGGTTGTTTAGACTCTATAAGTAAATCTGTATTAGTTTTATTTAATCCAAAAGCAAACTTTACAGTTGACACCCCTGCCTGTTCACCTAAATTATTAAACTTCACAAACACATCGCAGGGCGCTAATAGTTATAATTGGAATTTTGGATTAAATACCTCTTCTAATACAAATCCTTCGCAAGCTTTTACTAATACAACAACTGCAAACATTACAAATACTGTTCAACTGATTGCTGCTTCTATCAATAATTGTAAAGACAGTATCGTTGTTCCTATCATTGTTCATCCAAAACCAGAATTCAGTATTATTGCTTCACCAGATAGTGGTTGCTCTGCTTTAACCGTTAATTTTCCTTCTATTAATAATGTTAACTCTTATCAATGGAATTTTGGGGATGGCAATATTGCAACAACTGATAGTCCAAGTAATGTGTATTATAATAATTCACAAATTACCAAAACATTTACCGTACAACTAATTGGCACAGATGGCTATGGTTGTAAAGATACTTCTGTAAAAATAATTAAAGTATTTGCTAAGCCTATTGCGTTGTTTCAGGCAAACCCAAATTTGGTTTATATACCAACTAATCCAGTTACCTGTACTAACCTATCCTCAGGAGCCGTAAGTTATTATTGGAATTTTGGAGATGGCAACACCTCTACTGAAATTAATCCTTCACATATTTATCAAGATGTAGGAGAATATCAAATTTATTTAGTGGCAAAAAATACGAATGGCTGCTTAGACACTTTTAATTTGCCATCAAAAATTATTGCTGAATTAGAAAGCACAATTGAAATTCCAAATGCATTTTCTCCTAATCCAAATGGAGGAAATGGAGGCTCTTTTAGTTCTTCAGATGTAAATAATGATGTCTTTCATCCTGTTTTAAAAGGTATTGACAAATATGAATTAAATATTTTTTCGCGTTGGGGCGAATTATTATTTGTATCGAAAGATATTACTATTGGATGGGATGGCTATTACAAAGGGAAACTATGCACACAGGATATATACATTTGGAAAATAAATGCAACTTCCTTAGATGGAAAAAAAATTGCAAAAACCGGAGATTTACTTTTATTAAGATAATATAAACATATGAAAGCATACTTATACATTGCCATTTTATTATGTACAACACAGTTGTACGGGCAAACAAAAGTGAATTCTAAACTATATGCTAAAGATTTAAAATTAGCTAATACTGCATTTGAGATGGAAGATTATCTGAATGCAATTAATTTATATAGAAAAGTTTTAGTCGTTGATCCAAATCACGAATCTTCTAATCTAAATATGATTATTAGTAGGTTAAGATTAAATCAAGCGCCTGATTCGAGTTACTCTCACATTATCAGACTAAAAAATAGTAAAACTCCTGAGGTATTTTTTTATTTTGGGAAGTTTTATCATTTAACGTCAAATTTTGATGAAGCTATCAAGTTTTACAATAACTACAAAAGCATCAATGTTAAAAATAGAGCTATTAATGATTATGAAGTTAACTATCACATTAACTGTAGTAAAAATGCAATGGAGTTAGTTAGTCAGCCTCATCGTTCTATTATCAAAAACTTAGGCAGTACAATAAACTCACCATACGCCGAATATGTTCCATTGATAACACCCGATGAAAGCATTTTATATTTCACCTCACGTAGAGAAGGTAGTACCGGTAATTTAAAAGATGTTTATAATAATTATTATGAAGATGTATACATTTCTCAAAAAACTGAAGATGGAAAATGGGGTGTACCTAAAAATATAGGTGCTCCAATAAATACTAATACGCATGATGCTTGTGTGGCTTTGAGCTTTGATGGAAATCAAATGATTATATACAGAACAGCTGCTGATTTACTAACTGGTGATTTATATATCACTCGTGTTGGATTTGATGGCTGGACGAATCCTGAAAAGCTAGGGCCAGAAATAAATACCCCTTTTATTGAAACAAGTGCCTGTTTTAGTTCCGACACAAGTGTTATTTATTTTAGTAGTAATAAAATTGGCGGTATTGGAGGAAAAGATATTTATCGAATTAAAAAATTACCAAATGGTAAATGGTCTTCGCCTATGAATTTAGGACCAAACATTAATACAGATAGAGACGAAGACTCACCTTTTTTACATCCCGATGGTACAACTCTTTATTTTAGTTCTAAAGGACATAATACCATGGGAGAATATGATGTTTTTAAAACCATCTTAAATCAAGAGAATAATACATTCTCTATACCAGAAAATTTAGGGTTCCCTATTAATACGGTAAATAATGATATTTTCTTTGTATTAAATGCTAACGGAACACATGGTTATTATTCTTCTATTAAAGAAGAAACAGTAGGAGGTTCAGATATTTATATGATTGATACGCGCTTTGGAGATAATGATTTAAAGGTAAAACATGGTAAAGTTGTTTTTGGCAATGACCCTAACAAAGCCAAAATTACAATCATTGATATTGAGAGCAAGCAAGTGTCGGGTATATATAATGCGAGTTCAAAAACTGGTAAATTTATTTTAGTAATGAATCCTTTAAAGCCATACAAAGCTATTATTGAAGAAGAAGGTTTTCAAACAATGATATTAGACATTGAGCCAATAGCTAACGAAACAATTGAAAAAGATTTAATTATTAGTTTAACTAAAAAATAAGTTCTATTAAAAAGAGTTTTTTATATTTATTTTTAGTGCTGTTTTCATTTATACTGAAAGCACAGGATCCTCAATTCACGCAATTTTATGCGGCTCCTATGTATTTAAATCCTGCATTTACGGGTGTTACCTATGAGCATCGTTTTGTTGCCAATTATCGTAACCAATGGCCAGGTATTAGTAAAGCTTATCAAACCTACATGGCTAGTTATGATTATAATATGAATGATATTAATAGTGGGCTCGGAATAACGGTTATGCAGGATAGAGCTGGCACAGCTGGTTTAACACATTCTCAATTTGGAGTAAACTATGCTTATCATTTTAAGGTTAGTAAGTTCTCGGAGATTAGATTAGGTGCTAATTTAAATTACAATATGAAACGTATTGATTTTGATAAATTAAAATTTAACGATCAAATTACAACGGGCTCGAGCATCTCAAATGAAGCTGCAAACTATGAAAGATTAAATTTTATGGATTTTGCAGCAGGCGCCTTATTAAATTCAACTGTTTATTGGTTAGGTTTTAGTGCCAAGCATTTAACACAACCAAATAGTAGCTTAACAGGCGATAGAGTTCCTTTACCTATAAGCTTAAGTTTACATGGAGGTTACCGTTTTATTATTGAACAAAAATCTAAAAATGATATTAAAAAATATATTTCTCCAGCCTTTAATTATAAACACGAACAAAAATATGATCAATTAGACATTGGT
>JBKJPW010000119.1:0-6431 GCA_046594225.1 Bacteroidia bacterium | reverse complement strand
ACCAAAGTTATTGGTAAGCGTAATAACTGGTGTGCCAGCTCCTAAGCCGGTTACTGTTTGACCACTTACTGTGCCTAAACTACTCGCAAACGTAACCGTTTGTGCAGGAGACGCTGGAGAGGTATTATTAATAACAATAACACCGTTTGTTGCCCCGCAATTAGGATTTGTAAAACTTATCGTCCCAGATGGCATTGGATTAACCCGAACGGTATTTGTTGTAACGCTTGTACAAGCCCCCGAAGTTACCGTGTGTGTTACAGAATATGTTCCTGCGGCTGTAAAGCTGCCCGAGTAGTTAGCTGTGCTACCAACCGCGGGCGCGCCTGCAACTGGCGAAAACGAATAAGAGTGTGTTCCGCCCGCCGTTCCGGTATTATTAAAACTAAAGTTGTTTCCTGTTAAACATTGTGTAGCTGTTGGTATTGTAAACGGTGATGTAACCGCAACAACCGTGACGTTAGTAGTGACAACATTTGTACAAGACCCCACCGAAACTGTATGGGAGACAACGTATGATCCAGCAGATGCAAATGTAATGGTTGGATTAGTTGAAGTAGATGTAGCTAAAGTGACACCTGTTGCTGGTGAGACGGCCCAATTGTGCAAAACTCCGGCTGTACCAGTGTGTGTAAAAACCTGAGACGATCCTGTACATAAAGTTGTATTTAATGGTGTAAATGCTGCTGATAAAGCTGAAACAACCGTAACTGTAACTGTTTTTGTAACGGGTGCTTGGCAGGGAGCAGAAGCGGTTAATGAATATACGGTAGTGGCTCCTGGCGAGACGACGATACTAGGAGCTGTAGATCCTCCTGGCGACCATGTATACGTTAAGCTTCCACAACCACTAACTAAAGAAGACGCACTAAGTGTAGAAGATCCCGGAGCACAAAAAATGGCTGGGTTAGCTGTTATATTAAAATTTAAAGTTGTTAATACTCCTGGAACCGTAAAGCTATTCATTGCCGACCATGGCCCTGCGGGAGGAACAGCAGTACTTCCACCTAACCATTCTCTTGCCCTAAAAAAATACGTTTGACCAGGACATAGCGCAGAAAAAGGAATAAAAACCGATGTATAGGGCTCAATTGTACAGACATCTGGCCAAGCACTACCAGCAGTGTAGTTTGGCACGTTTAATAAACCAAAATACCAAGGATGAGATGAATAGGTTGAGCCCGGGCCTGCCCAGTTATCAATAATATTTTGCATAGCAGTTGGAGGCAATCCAGACAAACCTGTGGCGGTACAAGACACCTCAACCTGCATCCAATATGGACCACAACCGCACGTTCCTGCATCTGATGACCCATTAATTGTTACGCCAGTTGCTCCAACATTAAAGTTGTAATTTACTAGGGCTAATCCGTGACAAGCTTTAGCGCTGTTTATTGCTAAGTAAGAAATAAGTAGTGTAAATAATATTTTTTTCATTAATAAGTGGTTTAATATTGTAAATATATAAGGATTAATGAATTATCGTTACTAATTTTACTCATTTTCGACTGGGCTTTACTCATTTATATTACCTTATTTAACATGTTTGTAAAAAAAATTACTGTTTTATTGCTAATAACGATTAACAATTTGTTATTCTCTCAAGCAACATGCCCCTCCTTTTCATCTTATTTTGGCGGAAATCAATTTGATGAAATAAAAAGCGTGTGTGTTGATAAAACTAAAAACAACTATATAATTGGTAATTCGTATAGCACTAATTTAGTAATATCACCAGGACTTATAAATGATACAGCTTCTGGAGACTACGATGTTTTTTTAGCAAAGTTTGATAGTTGTGGCACTCTTATTTGGAGTACATATTTTGGTGGAATTGGGTTTGAAAGTGCTGAAAAAATGGAAATAGCTAGTGATGGAAACATTGTTTTTTGCGGCTATACAACTAGTTTGAGCACCCCTACAACTACTGGGTGTTTTCAATCGATCAATAACGGTGGTTATGATTGTTTTATAACAAAAATAACCCCTAATGGCAGTGTTGTTTGGAGTACTTTTTTTGGAAAATCAGGTGGTGATTTTGCTTTTGACCTCAAAATGGATACGGTTGGTAATATTATTATTGGGGGAACCTCAACAAGTACGAACTTATATACAAACTCTTTTTCTTTTCAACCAAATCATAAAGGCAGCACAGATGCTTTTATTGCCCGGTTTTCAAAAGACGGATTATTAAAGTGGTGCACCTACTATGGCGGCAATGCCAGCGAAGATGTTCATGCTTTAGCGGTTGATTTAAATTGCAATGTTATTGGTGTTGGAGAAACGTTTAGTAATAATCTCAACACCAGTCTTGGCGCATTCCAATCCATTAACGAAGGGGCTTCTGATACCTATATCATAAAACTTGACTCGAATGGTACCCGTGTATTTTCATCTTACTTAGGCGGCAGTGGTTCAGATGATCCTTGGGGTTTAGTTTGCGATTCTTTAAATAATATTTATGTTGCTGGGCATACTAATAGTATGAATTTTGACACAACCGCTTTAGCTTATCAAACTCTGAAAAATGGTGGCGTTGATTGTTATTTAACCAAATGGTCATCAACAGGAACATTATTAATATCTACGTTATTTGGTGGCTCATTAAATGATAATAGCTGTAGGTTAGTTAGCGTATCTGGTTCCGAAATTTTATTACTAACCGAAACCGAAAGCACTAATTTACCAATATATACTTTTAGTCAGCAAACATCATTAATGGGTAGTTACGACATCTATCTTTCTGCTTTTGATATTAATAATTTATTTCCAACTTGGGGCACATACTATGGAGGCTCAACAGCTGAAGACGCATCTGATATAAGTGTAATAAATACTTCTGAAGTTGTTTTTTGTGGGTCATCCAATAGTAATAATTATCCTGTAAGTTCGGGGGCTCATCAATTATTACTGAATAATAGTACTGACGGCGTTGTTACTAAAATTAATATAACAAAAAATGTGTCTACGCAAATTCAAGACCATATAACAGAATCAGTTATCGAATTTTTTCCAAATCCATGTAATGATTATTTAATAGTAAAATCAAAGTTGCCAATTGAAATTGAAATTAAATCTTTACTTGGTCAAACTATTTGTCATTCGGACAACAGCACTCCTATTAACACCAAATATTTTGCGCCTGGTGTATATATTATAACCGCTAACTCCAAATCATATCGTTTTATAAAACTATAATTTGTTTTTATTTTTTGATGGAACGGCTTGATTATTTTCTTTTGATTTATGTTTTCCTGAAAGCACTAATTTAAAAGGGTAAGTAAGTTGGGTTAAAAAAGTAGTTGGCATTTCTTTTTGATCGGGAACACCTAGGATAGGCGTCTCATTTTTTGGCAAATAATAAAAACCAAATAATAAATCCCATACATTTAAAATACTAGCGTAATTAACTCCCAACTTACGTGGAATGTTTTTGGCGTGATGCCAAGAATGTGTTTCGGGAGTATTAATAATATAATTTAAAAAGCCCCATTTTACTTTGATATTAGTGTGAGTGAAAAAGCCCCAAACGTTTTGTACTGTCATTTGAAATAAAAAGTAATCGGCAGCAGAATATCCTATCATTGCAAAAGGAATATAAATAATAGGTTTAAAAATAAACATTTCAACAAAATGAAATCTTCTAGTGGACGCTGCACCAAGTGTTTCTTGGGCATGGTGTATTTTGTGAAATGCCCATAAAAAATCTGAACGGTGTAATAAATAGTGTGCAACAAACTCACAAAAATCTTGAATCAAAAACATAATCAGGATTTGCCACAGAGGATTCCAGTGAGTAATATCAAATACAAGCATGCTGTTTATCCCAAACAGTTTTAGTGTTTTTAAAAATACCAATTCAGTTACTGCACATAAGCCAAACAACCCAATAATATAAACCAGCACATCATTAAAAAACACATAAAAGGCGTCTAGCCAAAAGCCTTTTCTGCTCAATAAGCCGTGTTGTCTTTGTTTTGGTAAAACAACTTCAAGTGTAAAACAAAAAAGATACGCTAATAGAACGCAATAATAAATGTTATTAAAAGCCGGATGCTTTAATTGAAAAACAGTATACTGATATACGTTTTTTGTGTTTTCAACAAACGCATTTATTATTTCTGGAATTAAAGCCATGGCTTAAATTTAAAAAATTATTTATTGCATAAACAAATTTAATTACTTTAGTATTAGATAAATTTATTGAATGAGTAAATTAAAAGAGTTTTTTAATAAAGAGCGTTTACTGATTTTAATTGCTGTTGTCATCTTTTATGGTAATACATTAAAAAACGAGTATTCGTTGGATGATAGTTTGGTTACAGAAAAAGGTAATTTAACTACAGAAGGAATAAAAGCAATTCCTAAAATTCTAAAATCATTTTACATTGAACAATCTACTGAGTTTAAATTTGATTATAGGCCGATTGTAAAAATATCATATGCGATAGAGCATGAATTGTTTGGAGTAAATCCCGCCACATCTCATTTTTTCAATCTATTGTTTTACCTTATTGGGTTGTTTTTATTGTATGATCTTTTAATTAAACTATTATCAAATTACCACAAAAACATTGCTTTTTATTGTGTTATTCTATTTGCTATTCTGCCCATCCACAGCGAAGTTGTTGGCAGTTTAAAAAACAGGGATATGCTTCTATGCTTTATCTTTTGTATGCTAGGATTAAGGCATTTGGATTTGTTTGTTGAATCAAATTTTAAAAAATGGTTTTCTGTTTTTATCGTTCTAATTAGTTTTTACTTAGCTTTTTTAAGTAAGCTTGATGCGTTACCCTATTTAGCAATTGCGCCTATTATGATTTTTGCTAAAAACCCAAATCATTTAAAATGGATGATTGGTTTTTGTATGTTGTTTATTTTATCATACTTTTTATTTAAATTAACAAAACGAGAACTAATTGGCCCCAGAGGTACGCAAAGGGTGTATTATTATTTTGAAAACCCTTTGTTTTTTGAAAAAAGTATTGCGTATAAAATTATTGCAATGTTTAATTGTTTAGGTTTTTATCTAAACCAATCTATTATCCCTTTTAAAATGTGTTGTTATTATGGCACAGACACTATATCGGTTACCAAACTCACATACCATGGTTATTTAGGTATAATTTGCGCTCCACTTTTATTATACGGTCTAATTAAATCTTACCTTAAGAAAAACTATTTATTATTAATAGGTATTGTTATTTTTTGCGCTTCTATTTCTATGTATCTAAATGTTGCTAAACCTGCTGTTGGTATAGTGGCCGATAGATTTGCATTTTTTGGATCGCTGGGCATTGCTATTATATCTATTGCATTACTTAATTCATATGTTCCTTTAAAAGATACTATGTCAAATAAACTAAAAATAGGGGCTCTACTTATTATTGTTGTTTTTGCAACAGTAACAATAAAACGCAATGTTGATTGGAATAATAAGCGCTCTATTATAGAAGCTGACTATAGTAAGTATCCAAATAACGCCTATTTAAACTATAAACACGCAATGGATATTGTACAAACAACACTGGGAGGAAATACAATGTTATCTTTTGATCAAAAAAAGAAGAATTTTGTTGAAGCTAGAGTGTTTTTAGAAAGATCGATACAAACTGCGCCAGATTATGCCAACTCACGAAATTATTTGGCTTATGTATTAGTGTATCTATTAAATGATTTTACTGGGGCGCTTACGCATATTAACTATTCTATTTCTTATAAGGAAACAACCGACTTGTATTATTATAAGGCTATTTGCATGCGTGAAACAAAACAAAAAGATAGCAGTGAGTATTATCTATTAAAATGTATTAAAATGGACGATAGATATTATAACGCTTATGGATTATTGGCTTATGATTACAATTTGAATAAACAACATCAAAAATCAATTGATTTATTTAAATCGGCCATTAAAAAAGGAGTTGAATCAGTTGAAATATATAATGCTTTAGGGAAAACATATTTGGAAATACAAAATAGTGCAGAGGCGAATATTTATTATAAAAAAGCGTTAGCAATAGATCCGTCTAATCAAGAAGCGGCCACAATGGTAAAACGAACGGCAGCAGCATCAAGCGCAACTATCACTCCTCAATAAAAATTTAAATTTATTTACACATACAAGGAAACGAAACACTTACTGTTCGCATTGTTTTGCAACCTCCTTAGGCTAATTTAAAAGGCAGCCTCCAAAACCTGAGGCTGCCTTTTAAAAAATAATTCAAGTTTATTAGTTCTCCTTTTTTAACAAGGTTACATGTCCCACATAAGGATGTTTGGTTCCTTGCGTATCGCGAACTGACATTTTATACGTATAAACTCCTTGTTCTGCAATCTTAGAGCCGCCTTTTACAGTGCCGTCCCAGCCTTTTCTAAACGCATTACTAGTAAAGATGTTCTCTCCCCATCGGTCATAAATATCTAAACGA
>JBKJPW010000114.1:0-16261 GCA_046594225.1 Bacteroidia bacterium | reverse complement strand
TGCTTGCGTATCATTTACAGAGAAATGTAGTGATGGTATTACAGCTAACTTACCAGAAATTAAAAAACATTTAGAGAACTCTTTAATGCTGGTAACAGCATTAAACACTCATATTGGCTACGAGAAAGCCGCTAAAATTGCAAAGACAGCACACAAAGGAAATAAAACTCTGCGTGAAGCAGCCATTGAATTAGGGTATGTAACCAACGAACAATTTGATCAATGGGTTCGTCCGGAAGATATGATTGGAAGTTTGAAGTAGTTTTCACCCTGAGCGCCACGCCCGACCACTGGCAGGGAGTCGAAGGGAAAAACACCTGTCAGGTTTTATGAGCGGTTTGCTATAAACCTGACAGGTGTTTATTTATACCCAATTTGAGTTCTAGGTTTTGGCTTTTCTTTTTTATCAATGAGTTCATCTAGGTACTGAAAAACCACTTCAATATTCTTAGTGTTGTTTTCGGTTTTCTTTCTAACTTCTTCTATAATAAGTCGCAATTCAGTATTATCTGTAAGAGACTGTCTTAGTTTTACAAAAACATCAATTATTTGTATACTAACAGATATTGCTCTTTTGCTTTTTATCACATTAGAAAGCATTAAAACACCATGTTCGGTAAAAGCATATGGTAGGTATTTTGAATGTTCTCCGTGTCTTAAGGTCGCAATTTGCGACCTTAAGATTTCGTTTTCATTTGGAGTTAATTCAAACATATAATGCTCAGGAAACCGTTCGATATTTCGTTTTACTTGTTCTTTTAATCGTTTGGTTTCAATCTCGTACAATTCTGCCAGATCCCTATCCAGCATTACTTTCAGCCCACGTATCAAATAAATTTTGTTCATCACCACCTCGTCGGGCAAGGTTGTTAAATTAGCTTTCTCCATAAAATAAATATTTTCTGAAGGCAAAACTAAAGTATTTTATAGCAGTTGATTGCTATATTTTGTAGCTAATTGAAAAATAAAACGCCAATTAATCTTTTATAAATTTTATTCTCTTAGAAGAATTACTTTGACTTAATTCAATAAAATAAACCCCACATCTTAAAGTTTCAATATTTATTGTGTTGCTGTTATCTCCCGATAAACAAAGGTTTCCAAGCACATCGTAAATTTTGTAAGAAGAATTTGTGTTTATATTTAAAATAGTTTGTGCAGGATTTGGATATAATGATAATGACTCTTTAATATCTTTAGATTGCACGCTTGATAAGAATGTGTTGAAAACTAAGGTAGAAGAATCTTTACTACAGGCATTAGTTACTACATGAGAAACCGTATAAGTTTGATTAACGGCAAAGGTGTGTATTGGGTTAACAAGATTGCTAGTTCCTCCATCTCCAAAATACCATTGATTATTTAATGTAGGAGAAAAACTATTAAATTGAAAATCGGAACCGCTTATATACGTTTTTGTAAAAGGCGAATAAGCGTTGTATTTTCCAATGTTCCAAGTCGCTAAACTATCATTTACTACGTCATGTGCAATTTGTTGCAAAAACGTAACGGTTGTATTTGTTGAAATTCCTGCGGCGTAAGTATTACTTAAAACACTATGATGAAACAACACTTCATAAAACACACAAGCGGTTAAATAAGAACCTTCTAACGAAGGATGACTTTGATCTGAACTATATAATTCTAAACTCGGATTTTGTGCAATGGATTTCCTCCAAGCCTCTCCGGCAGGCGACATAATTGATTGAGTTGTATCTGCAAATAATTTGTAAGATTGTCTTAATCTATCTTGCATGCCCAAATAAGTGCATACTGGTGCATAAGAGGCACAGTTTGATGCGTCTCCGTTCTTTCTTCCCCACGTTTCAAAAAAGATAGTTTCTGTGCAAGTGTTGTTTTGTTTTATAGCACTGTCTAATTTAATGGCGTAAGGTAAGGTTTGCGCAGAAACTTGCCCGGGAGAAAAAGAAGGCTCCTGACTTTGTGCTTGTAAAATAACAACATCCCAAGCTTGCGCATTTATTTTCGAAAGACTAGTTGCATTATTAAAGTGATTATTAAACGTGTGTCCACCCGGACAATTACTATCAAACACTAAAGTATCGCCATTTGCTAAAGCAATGTCTTTTATTAATTGCGGTAAATTATTTACGTAGGTATAACTGTTTCCTAAAAACAACACAGTACGCTTTATTGGCGTTTGAGCCACAGAATAATTAATAAGAGTTAGAGCAGATATTAAAGTAAAAAGTAAACGAGACATAGTTTTATTTTTTACAAACATCATAAAAAAATCAAAGCAATTAACAGTGATTAAAAAAGATTATTGGATTTCTAAAAAGTACAATCATTGTTGTTGTCAGTATTATAAAGTATTTTAAAGGTTAACCTTCGTTTTTTCTCAAAACAGTAAATGTATAAACGCTATAATTCAATGAGTTAATTTTATGTTTGAGGGAGTAAATATTTATATAAATTGCTACAAATCGTAGCTAAAAGCAGCTACTAAATAAAGTACATTTGTTTTTGTAATAAAGAGAGAATGACAAAAGAAAGTGCTATTAAATTATTTGAGCAAAAACAGGTGCGCTCGGTTTGGGATGATGAAAAAGAACAATGGTTTTTTTCTATTGTTGATGTAATTGAGGTTTTAAGTGAGAGTCCTAATCCTCGCAAGTATTGGAGTGTTCTAAAAACTCGTTTAAAACAAGAGGGAAGTGAGTTGGCTACAAATTGTAGTCAACTGAAATTAAAATCGTCAGATGGTAAATTTTACAATACAGATGTTGCCAATACGGAACAGTTATTCCGATTAATACAATCTATTCAAGTAAAATACACCTGTCAGGTTTTATAAACGTCTTGCTAAAAACCTGACAGGTGTTTATAAAAACAAATAAATCAACTATCTTTACAGCGTAATGTGGTGGAACGGTAAGTTTTGGGGAGAATTAAAACAAAAGCAAGCAAACCTTCATACAAATGTATTTATTTCGGGTTTGCGAGGGAGTTCTTTTGCCTTTTTGGTAAATGACTTATTTCAAAACAGCACTTCTAATTTTTTTATTGTTTGTAACGACAAGGAAAAAGCAGCTTATTTATTAAATGATTTACAAGCCTTACTTCCCGAAAAACACGTTCACTACTTTCCGGAGAGTTATAAAGTTCCTTACAAGGAAGAAAAAACTAGCAACGCTTCTGTTCAAGAAAGAGCAGAAACCTTGAGTCAGCTAAGTAAAGATAATTATTCGGGCATTGTGGTTACTTATGCTGCTGCTTTGGCAGAGAAAGTAGCGTCTAAAACAAGCCTAAGTAAAAACACTTTAGTGATTAAGAAAGGCGATAAACTGAGTATTGATTTTATTCAAGAGTTTTTGTTGAGCTATGATTTTGAGTTGTGCGATTTTGTGGCAGAGCCTGGTCAGTATGCTATTCGTGGTGGTATTGTAGATGTGTATTCTTTTGCACACGAATTACCTTACCGTATAGAGCTATTTGGGAACGATGTGGATGCGATTAAAACCTTTGATCCTGCAACACAACTCTCTAATCACAATTATGATTTTGTAACGATTATTCCTGATATACAATCTAATCAAGTCATTGAAGTTCGTCAATCTATTTTTGATTATATATCAGATGATACCCATTTGTGTTTTGATGATGTGTTGTTTTCAAAAGACACAATTGATAAATTGTATGAGAAAACAGAAAAAGCATTTTCAGCTTTATCAGGAACGGTTAATCATTTGCCGGCTCACGAATTATATATTACGGGCGACGATTTTTTATCGTTCCTTAAACCATTTCAATTAATTGAATATGGTGTCAATAAACACATCGCTTCTCAAGAAGTGGTTTTTAATCAAAGCAATCAGCCTCAGTTCAATAAAAACTTTGAGATGTTAATTAATGACCTGAAAGCCAATAAAGCCAAAGGATATAAGAATTACCTCACCACAGATAATACAAAACAAGCCGAACGTTTACATACTATTTTTAATGATTTATTAGCTAAGGAACATCGCACGGCTGATAATTTAATAGAGCATGTGAATATAAATATTCACGAAGGTTTTATTGATCATGATTTAAAAGTAGCGTGTTACACCGACCATCAAATTTTTGAACGTTACCATCGTTTTCACTTAAAAGAAACTAAATATAAAACCGCCGAGTCTTTAACCTTAAAAGAAATTTTATCACTTAATCCAGGAGATTTTGTGACTCATATTGACCATGGTATTGGACGTTTTGGAGGCTTAGTAAAAATAAACGCAAACGGTAAAGAGCAAGAAGCAGTGAAGTTGGTGTATAAAGATAACGATTTCTTGTATGTGAGCATTCACAGCTTACACCGCATTAGCAAGTACACGGGTAAAGAAGGAAACGTGCCGCGTATTGATAAAATTGGCTCTACAACATGGAGCACCTTAAAACAAAAAACGAAGAAAAACGTTAAGGAAGTTGCCTACGATTTAATTAAATTATATGCTAAACGTAAAGCGCAACCTGGACATCGTTACCCGTTAGATAATTATTTACAACACGAATTAGAGGCGTCTTTCATTTATGAAGATACGCCAGATCAAATAAAAGTAACAGCCGATGTAAAACGTGATATGGAAAAACCACATCCGATGGATAGATTGGTGTGTGGAGATGTTGGTTTCGGTAAAACGGAAATTGCGATTCGTGCGGCATTTAAAGCTGTGTGTGATAGTAAGCAGGTTGCTATTTTAGTTCCCACAACTATTTTGGCCTATCAGCATTATAAAACATTTAAAGAACGTTTAAAAGATTTGCCTTGTAACATTAGTTATATCAATCGTTTTAGAAGCGCCAAAGAAGTTAAAGAAATTATTGCTCAAACAACCGAAGGGAAGATTGATATTTTAATTGGTACCCATAAAATTGTTGGCAAGGATATTAAGTTTAAAGATTTAGGCTTATTAATTATTGATGAAGAACAAAAATTCGGCGTTGGCATCAAAGACAAATTAAAAACATTTAAAACAACAGTTGATACATTAACGTTAACAGCAACGCCAATTCCACGAACACTTCAATTTAGTTTAATGGGAGCTCGTGATTTGTCAGTTATTTCAACTCCACCAGCAAATCGTTATCCGGTGCAAACCGAATTAATTTCGTTTAGCGAAGAAGCAATACGTGATGCTATTTCCTATGAATTAAGTCGCGGAGGACAAGTATATTTCGTACATAATAAAGTGCAAAGCATTCAGGAAGTCGCAGGCATTATTCAACGTCTAGTTCCTGAAGCAAGAGTAACTGTTGGTCACGGACAAATGGAAGGCGATAAACTAGAAGATGTGATGTTGAGTTTTATAGAAGGAGAATATGATATTTTGGTCGCTACAACTATTATTGAATCTGGTTTAGATATTAGTAACGCAAACACTATTATCATTAACGATTCACAAAATTTTGGTTTGAGTGATTTGCATCAAATGCGAGGTAGAGTAGGACGTAGCAACAAAAAAGCATTCTGTTATTTATTAACGCCACCATTTATTAATTTAACTTCCGAGGCAAGAAAACGTTTAACCGCTATTGTGGAATTTAGTGATTTAGGAAGTGGTTTTCAAATTGCGATGCGAGATTTAGATATTCGTGGAGCTGGAAATTTATTAGGTGGAGAACAAAGTGGTTTTATTAATGATATGGGTTTTGATACCTATATGAAAATTTTAAATGAAGCTATTGAAGAATTAAAACAAGAAGACTGGTACAAAGAAGTAGTGGAAGACGGAGAAGGTGCAAGTGCCGATAAATCCGTTTTCTCTCGTCAGTTTGTAAAAGATACGGTTGTTGATACCGATTTGCAATTGTTAATTCCGGATAGTTATGTCAGTAATTTAACAGAGCGTTTATTGTTGTATCGTGAATTAGATAATGTTAGTAAAGAAGATGAGTTAGCCTTATTTCAATCCAAATTGCGAGATCGTTTTGGGCCGCTGCCAATTGAAGTATCTGAATTAATTAATGTGGTTCGTATGCGTTGGGCAGCGATGCAATTGGGCTTCGAAAAAATTACCTTGAAGAATAATAAAATGATTTCTTATTTTTTAAGTAAGCAGGACAGTGATTATTATAACTCACCCATGTTTAAAGCTGTATTGTTGTATGCTCAAAAAACGCCAAAACAAAGCGCTTTAAAAGAGCAAAACAACAAACTATGGCTAACTATCGAAAACATTAATAGCGTAGATGAGGCGATTGTTATTTTCGAAAAAATAGCAGGTATGATTGTTAAGCCTATCGAAAAGGAAGTTTAATACAATTGTAAAATCTTTTTGATTACTTTTATATAAGAAATTTAAAGCGCATCATGGAAACAATTAATTTAAAGCAAGCATTATTAGTAGCAGTATTTGCATCAAGCATTGTTGCTTGTAAAAAAAAGGAAGAAACAAAAACTCCAGATCCCGTGGTAGAAACACCGACAGTAACCTGCTTTAACTCAAATAACAACGGAACATATGTTGGAAGTGGTGTTACTACATTTACACCTTTTACATCTGGCACGCTTACAGTTACCAGAACAAGTTGTCAGGTGGTTAATCTTAGTTTAACTACAAATACCGCAGGTCAAATTAATGACCAAGCATCACAATTGGTATTAAATTCAGGTGGAGCATATGATGGTAAACAAAACAATGGCAATAATATTACATTAACGTTTGGTAGTGTATTAAACATAAACGCCATAGGATCTTTTACGTTTACAGGCACAAAGCAATAATACAAACCGTAATTAAAAAGCCTGTTCAAATTATTTGAACAGGCTTTTTAATTATATCAACAAAGTATTATTCTACAATCATTTTTTTAGTTGTAACGTTTCCGTCAACATTTAAAGAATAATAATAGATGCCTGCGGCATAATCTTTTAATTCAACGGAGTGCGCGCCAATTGTTGTTGCAACTTTTTCTGTTGAAATAACTCTACCCATTACATCTACTACTGTAAATACTGCAGAACTTGCGTTTTTTACAAGCGCAAATTTAACTATAGATTCTTTAGTAAATGGATTAGGTGCATTTTGACCTAATACAAACCCATTGTTTTCAATTTCTTTTATTGATGAAGCAATTGGAACAGTAATGGAAAAATCAACCATATAAGCACGGCTAGAAGAAGACCTTAAACCCGGAAAAGCCCCAGCCATACCATAGCGTTCTCTTTTAAAAGTATAAACGGTATGTATTTTCCCAACAGAAACATCATCAAACCAATTTGAACCAGAGACTGGAGTTGCAGGGCTGTTTTGCACATATA
Organism: Bacteroidia bacterium; assembly: GCA_046594225.1. Lineage (GTDB taxonomy): Bacteria > Bacteroidota > Bacteroidia > B-17B0 > Aurantibacillaceae > UBA4416. The sequence goes on along the minus strand of JBKJPW010000114.1, from coordinate 8,997 downwards.
ATCTCGCAACCATACCATTAGTTGTTTGTGGGGCAGATCCCGCTCCTGGGTTATATGAAATGGATCCTACGGGGACATTTGGTTCTCCAGGTATAAATGTTGCTACAGCAGACACCATACTTCCTGCAGGAATTTGTAATCCACCGGTTCCGTTAACTACCACAGGAATATATCCAGTATTATTAGTAAGGGTTGTATCAGCAGCAGTTAAAACATATTTAATTATTTGTCTATTCAAAACAGGAGCAGTTAAGAAAGAAGTATTTCCTTGTGAGGTAGATGTGTTAAACTTTGGACCTAAAAAAGTTCCCATATAAGCATTTGGTGGAGCAAAAGAAAAAGGAGCATAAACATTTGTATTTGTTGAATCGCCCCAAACCACTTCCACCAGTAAAGTATCATTAAAATTAGTTACTCTTTGATAGAAATTCCCAACCCAAACAGTATCTAAAAACATTGTTTCTGACATAGTTAATAATGGGGCAAAATTCACTTGATCTAAGGCAATACTATAAATAGGATCGAAGTTCATTCCAAATTTATGAGTTGTTATATAATTACTAGTAGTGCCGAAGCTAGTTTTTAATGTTGAGTCACAATTTGTTCCTGTTACAAACATACCAACTTTAGTTCCTGCAGAACCACCAGCAATTTCAGCGTCTTGCACTCCGTTTAAAGTCATCACACTATACGCTGGGTCAAAACGACCAGAAAAACCAGTACTTGAAACTTTTAAGTTTCCTTTAGTTGGGATTTTTTTTGAAGTGGGAATTAGATCATTAGTGTTTTCAAGAGTCAAGTTTGTTGGACTTTGTGCCAAAGAAATTGCACTTATTGAAAGCATGGTGAGTAAAGAGTATATATTTTTCATGATTTATGGATTATATTTATAATAAAGATAATAAATATAAAGACATAAAAAAACCGCTCAATTTATTTGAGCGGTTTTTTTATTAGATGAATTAAAAGGTTATTCTACAATCATTTTCTTAGTTGTAACGTTTCCATCAACATTTAAAGAGTAGTAGTATACACCTGCAGCATAAGCAGCTAATTTTACAGAGTGAGTTCCTGTAGTTGTAGCAACTTTTTCAGAAGTTACAACACGACCCATAATGTCAGTTACAGTAAATAACGCAGAAGACACATCTTTAGCTAAAGTAAATCTAACAGTAGATTCTTTTGTAAAAGGATTTGGCATGTTTTGGCTTAAAGCAACACCTGTTTTTTCTAATTCAGAAACACCTACTGGTGCATTTGGACCATATACTGAATAAACAATTGCAGGAGCACTAGTTAAATCACCCCAGTGATGAGCAGCATAAGATGCAGGATATTGTAAATGTCTTAATTGTTTGAAGTAAGATTGACCCATATTGTAACCATCTAAATCTACTTGGTGATCAACATAATCAGCTAATGCATTTAAAACAGGATTTGTTTGTCCCCAAACAATTGGAGCAAATCCATTTCTGTTTTGAGGAGTTGTAGCGCCGCTGAATGCGTAAATACAAGATCCTGGAGCATATGTAGCGCCACCTGGCACAAAAGAGAAGAAACAAGAAACTAAATTATTAGCAGGAATGTTTACAGGAGTTGGTAAAACAACAGTAATGTATTTGAAGAATCCTGAATCTGTAGAATCACTAGGAGTTAAAACGTATTTTACTAATACTCTGTTTGTAACAGGAACAGCAGACTTAACTTTGTTTCCAGCAGCACCAATTGCACCAGATAATTTAGATCCTAAAACATTAGTTCTCCATCCACTAATTGGAGCAACCCATAAAGCAGACGTTAATCTTTTGTTCCAAACCGTTGTTGTTTGTGTTGTATCGCCCCAAACTACCCATGTGTATAAAGTATCTACATCTGGAGTTACTTTTACATAAGAAGCAGGAATAAATAAAGAGTCAATACTGAATCCTTCAGTACTATTAACAATAGGATTAAAACCAGCATCTAATAAAGAAGATTTTAAATCTAAAATAGTTCCCATTAAATGGTCACTAACCGTACGATTTGCAGTAGAACTATAAATAACAGTAGAGTCCATAAACATAGGAGATAAAAATAAGTCTTGGTTTGCAGAAGCAGTACCACTTAAATCTAAACCTTTATTAAACATAAGATCTCCAATTGGTTCAACTTGACGTCTGAATACTGGAGAATTTGTTTTTGCATTTGTTGCAGGCATGTTAGCTTTTACTTTTGCATATGGTAATTTTGCATTAGGAGCCAATATCGCTTTGTGTTTGCCACCATTTATTTCAAATGGATTTTGTTGAGCCGAAATTGTTCCAAAAAGAGCAACTCCTGCAAGAGCGAGTGAGTAAATTTTTTTCATGTTTGTAGTTTTATAGTTAAAAATGTCGTACAAATATAGCGAAAGAATAGCTACAAAGCAAGCAATCAAAGGATAATTTTTAGCTTGTTTTAACATAATTTACAGATGGAGACGCGAAAAGATAGAGGGATAAAATGGAGGATGAACGACATTCTATAATTTCAAAAAAACTATCTTATCTTTGAGACATGTTAAAAAACACCACAGAAATAGCAATAAAATTTAGTGAAGTAGACTCTCTAAGAGTTGTGTGGCACGGGCATTATGTTCGCTATTTTGAAGACGGAAGAGAAGCGTTTGGTAAACAATATAATTTAGGATACTTAGATATATTTGAACACGGGCAATTAGCGGTTCCTTTAATTGATTTGCAAGTAAATTTTAAAAGAGTGCTAGAGTATGGAGATAGTGTGAGAATTGAAACAACACTCATTGATACTCCTGCTGCTAAATTAATATTCGAATATAAAATCATAAGCGTAAAACATGGTTATGTTGCTTGCACGGGAAGAAGTATTCAGGTGTTTATGGCTCCGGCAACCAAAGAATTATATATCACTATTCCACCATTTATGGAAGCTTGGAAGAAAAAATGGGGGCTAACCTCTTAAACTTTCTTAACATAACCATACGCCAACTCCGCGAACTATTTTCTACTTTTGAGACATGTATAAAACACTTATTTTCATATTGTTTCCAATAATTGGTTTTTCACAGGGATTTAAAGCAGTTAAAGATACAACCACATTAAAACAAAAAATTGAGAGCATGAGTAAAGCTACGACATCCATAGAGTCGGACTTTACACAAGAAAAAAACTTAAGTATGTTGTCTGAAAAAATAATTAGTAAAGGGCATTTTGTGTTTAAAAAAGAAAACCTATTGCGATGGGAGTATAGTTCTCCTTCAAAATATTTAATTGTTATCAATAAAGACAAGGTAATTATTAAAGATGAAAAGAAAACAACTAAATATGACATGAACAGCAACAAGGTGTTCAAAGAGATTAATGACATTATGTTGTCGTGTGTACAAGGAACTATTTTCAAATCAAACAAGTTTAAAACAAGTTATTTTGAAAGCGATAAATTCTATAAGCTTGAGTTAATTCCTCAGGTAAAAAACATGAAAGAAACTTTTAAAAAAATCAATTTGTATTTTGATAAAACCGTAACTTCGGTGGCTAAAATGGAAATGATTGAAAGCAATGAGGATTTAACGTCGCTTGATTTCGTCAACAAAAAACTAAATGCACCAATTGCTGAAACCATATTTATTGTTAAGTAGTTTATTTCTACTAATGATCTTTAGTTCTTGTCGTATTTTAAAATTTAAACACTCTACGGAATGCAATCGTGTTGTAATTACAAGCAATGCATTCGCGCCAGTTTTAAATGAAACAAAAGCATTAAAGTATAAGGGGTCTATTGATGTTTTGAAAAACCACTTAACGGGTCTTGTTATTGTTAAAAAAACAGACTCCGTCTCAACACACATTATTTTTATAACTGAAATTGGCATGAAAATGTTTGATTTTGAATGGAAAAACAATGAGATGAAAGCAGTATACGTGTTTGAACCATTAAACAAACCAACGTTAATAAACGCTTTGTTAACCAACTTTAAATCTATTTTTTTATTAGATGTGTTTAATACGCATGCGGGTAGTTGTACTAACAAAAGCATAAAAGCCTATTATGATTTAGAGGGGTATAAGCATCGATATATTATTGCTGATACGCTTAAAGGATTAAGTTCCCAACAGATATTTAATAAAAACAAAAAATCATGTTTTATAAATTATATTTTTGTGCCCGAAACCAAAACCTATTCTCAAATTAAATGCACACAGTTTGGCCTCGTAAAAATTAGAACAGAACTTAATAAAATTGACGAATAACATGATTGATACTTTTTTACTAAACGATTTTTATACGATTGAATCTTTAAACAAAAAAGATGATTCAACGATACTTGCAAGTATTAAATTAAATGCCAACCATGTTATTTTTAAAGGACATTTTGAACAAATGCCGGTTATGCCTGGTGTTTGTCAAACACAACTTATAAAAGAATTATTGCAACAAGAAATTGGAAAAAACGTAACGATGACCATTGGAAACAATATTAAGTTTACAGGAATGATTGTTCCCACACAACATCCAGTTTTTCAGGTTGAATTAAAATGCAGTATAATAGAAAAACAATATGTAGTTGACGCCCAATTGTTTTTCGAAAACATTATCTTTACAAAATTTAAAGGAACTTTTACAATAAACTAACATGGACACACAAGTATTATTAAATAAACAAAACGACAAAACAGTTTTTAAAATTGTATTAGGAGTTAGCGCATTAATATGCGTTGTTGTGGTTGTTTTAAATCAAAAATTAATTCCAGTTCCAGACACCTTCCCTGCATTTATTTATAAACTGCCAATGCTAAACGCTTTTTTAAACGGGTCTTGTAGCGCATTGCTAGTTGCGTCGTTATGGGCGATTAAAAAAAGAAACATCACGCTTCATAAAAAATTAAACTTAACTGCTTTTTTATTATCATCGTTGTTTTTAATCTCTTATGTAACCGCACACTATTTTATTCCGGACACAAAATTTGGAGATCTTAATCATAATGAAGTTTTAGAACAAACAGAATTAGCTTTGGTTTCAGGCATTAGGCCCGTTTATTTAGTTATTTTATTAAGTCATATTTTTTTAGCGGTTATTGTACTGCCAATGATTTTATTGTCGTTTTATTATGCCCTAAAAGATGATAGGGTTAAGCATAAAAAAATCACACGCTTTAGTTACCCAATTTGGTTATATGTAACCATAACAGGAGTGGTGGTTTATGCTATGATTGCACCGTACTACAATTACTAATTTTATTTTAAAATTACAAGGCAGCCACAAATATTGTTTGTGGCTCTTTTCGTATATTTGTTAAAGTATTATGGCATTAAGGCAAACACAACATTTAAAGTTATTACAAAAATTGTCGCCGCAACAAATTCAACTCATGAAATTGTTGCAGTTGCCTACCGTTGCCTTAGAGCAAAGAATTAAAGAAGAGTTAGAGTTAAACCCAGCGCTAGAAGAAGATGATAGTTTATCAGATTCTGAAGAAGTTGAGAATGAATATGATGAGGTTGATAGTTCAGACGGAGAGGAAATAAATGATTATGAAGAAAAAGAGGTTGATAAAATTGATGATGGGTATGAGTTAGAAGACTATATGGACGCTGGAGATTTAGACGCCTACAAATACGAAATCTCTAATAGAAGCGCCGATGATGAAGTGTTTCAATCTGTTGTTGTCGAAGGTCCAGATTTCCATTCTCAACTAGAAGAGCAATTAGGCTTAAGAGATTTAACAGAAAAACAATTTGCGATTGGTTTGTATTTAATTGGTTGTATTGACGAAGACGGATACATTCGAAGAGATTTAGATTTAATTGTAGACGATTTAGCGTTTTCTCAAAATACAAATACAACCAAAGAAGAATTAGAAGAGGTTTTAAAAAACATTCAAGAGTTTGATCCTGCTGGTGTTGGCGCAAGAACCTTACAAGAGTGTTTGTTGATTCAGCTTGAACGTAAAGCGGTAAAAGCAAAAGAAACACATTTAGCCATTGAGGTTGTAAAAACCATGATGGATGAGTTTTCGAAAAAGCATTACGATAAAATCATTCGTAAATTAAATATTGAAGACGATGATTTAAAAGATATTATTGCAGAAATTACTCACTTGAATCCTCGTCCAGGTAATTCGGAAGGAGATAATAAAGGGCAAATGTCGGAAGTGGTTCCCGATTTTAATATTGCTGTTGTAGATGGTGTTCCAGAGCTCAGCATCAATCAACGTAATTTGCCTGAATTAAAAATCAGTGCCGATTATATTGAAATGCTAAAAGAATATTCGCGCGCTAAAGAAAAATCAATTAAAGAGGCGGGTTCTTTTATAAAAGGAAAAATAGAATCAGCACAATGGTTTATTGAGGCATTGCAGCAAAGACATCAAACAATGTTAGTATCTATGCACTGTATTATGGAATATCAGCAAGAATATTTTGCCACTGGCGATGAGTCTAAGCTTAAACCAATGATATTGAAAGACATTGCAGATAAAGTTAACTTAGATATTTCAACTGTTTCGCGTGTAGCAAATAGTAAATATGTTCAAACGCCTTACGGCACATTTTTATTGAAAACATTTTTCTCTGAATCTTTAAGTACAGATGGAGGAGAAGAGGTAAGTACTAGAGAAGTAAAAAAAATATTACAAGAGTGCATCTCTACTGAAGATAAAAAGAAACCCTTAACCGATGATGCGCTGTGCGAAATCCTCAAAGAAAAAAAATATAATATTGCCCGTCGTACTGTGGCAAAATACCGCGAACAATTAGATATTCCTGTTGCAAGAATGCGCAAGGAAATTTAAAAATAATACAGGTTGGTAAGCGTTTGCTGATTATTTATTAATGAGTAAAAAGCACGTTTCAGTTAGTTAATCCTTCTTTGTTTTATAAAAAGTCTACTACATTTATAAAACCACTTAATGGGTTAAATAATGAAAACTATTTTAAGAACAACACTCTTTTTGTTTTTGTATATTTCAAATACACAGGCGCAAACAAGCATTCAAAATCTTGATCTTTTAAAGAAAACAATAAGTGATATTAATCCTAATGCGGATTTTTATAACAAGATCATCTTTGTTTCTATATGGAAAAGCACCGACTTCGAAAGCAGGGCTGCGAACAAAGAAGCGTATAGGGTTTACAAAATTTATGAAAGAGCTAAATTAAAAAATGGGGAAAAAGGAACTGTTTTTATTAGTGTTAATTTAGATGAAGATGAACATACTAAAAATTTTGCCGTAAGAAAAGATACTATTGATGAGGCTGTTGTATATTCAGATAAAAAACTTGTAGATGCAATTCAAATTAACCTTGATGCATCTAATATAAAAAACAACTTTGTTGTCGATAAATATGGAGTAATTCAATACACTAATCTAAAAAAAGATCAAATTTTCAGTACGTTAAGAGGGCTTATAACAAGATAGTTTAAACACATTATAAATACACAAGATGAAATATTTCCCACTAATCCTAATAACGTTTTTTCTTTTTACAAAAAAAACAGTTGCACAAGTCGTAACCGCTGGAGATTGTAGTGCAGCGATTAACATTTGTAGTAATGCAGGCTTTCAAATTGACCCTAATGGAACAGGCAGTGTTCAAGAAATTGGGCCTCCCGGATCTACCACATCGGGTCCCGGAGTAAGCTATAATGCAACTTCAAATCCAGGAACTAATCCGGCTAGCACAAACGCAGGTTGTTTATTAAGTGGGGAATTAAATAGTACTTGGATGGTTATTAACATCCAAACCTCTGGGAGCCTACAGTTTAGTTTTGGAGGCGGCGGAGCTCAAGCAGGCTTTTATGATTGGGCGATGTGGTCTTATGCAGGAGCAACTACCTGTAATCAAATCTCAAATGTTGGGCAGGCTCCGGTTCGTTGTAATTGGAATGGATCTTCAACAGGAGGAACCGGATTAGCAAACCCCCTACCCGCAGGTGGCGTGGCAAGTAATTACGAACCGCCGCTAAATGTAACGTGCGGGCAAAAATTTATCATCTGTTTTTCTAATTATAGCGCAGCTGCCACAAATGTTCCTCTTGCTTTCTTTGGCACAGCTGGAGTTAGTTGTACTCCTATTCCTAATCCTATTTCAGTAAACTCAGCTACTATTTGCGGAAGCCAGGTGGCTAATTTAACAGCAACTGGCGCTGCCGGAAATACTTATACTTGGACGCCAGGAGGATCAACGGGAGCAAACCTAAGTGTTAGCCCAACCGTAACAACAACATATACGGTCTCTGCATCTGGTGGTTGTGGATCCCAAGTGGGAACTCAAACAACAGTAGTAAATGTTACAAGTGGTCCTAACTCTAGTATTACTTCAGTTGTTAATAATACTCCCGGTGGTGGCGCAGATCCATCTCCAGCAACACAGTGTTTGACTCCAAATAGTTTTAATTTTAATGCACCCGCAGCCGCTGGAACACACTCATGGAATTTTGGTGGAGGTGGCGCCTCTCCAGCAACTTCAGCCGCAACAAACCCTACAGGTATTGTGTATAGTACCCCTGGAACGTATACAGTAACACATTCTGTTTCTAACGGAGGCTGTGTATCTACTTCATCAACAATTGTTACAATAACAGCACCCCCAACTGCAATAGTTAGTAGCGTGCCTAGTTGTGCTACTACAAACTCTGCCGGAGTAGTTGCATCAGGAGGAACTCCAGGTTATACTTATAATTGGCTTCCATCGGGCGGAAGTGGATCATCGGCTTTCGGCTTAGCGCTTGGCACTTATTCTGTTATTGTAACAGAAGCAAACGGTTGTACTGTAACAAGCACGGTTACTGTATCTACTAACCCTAAACCATCTGGGACGATAAGTTTTACAAATCCTAATTGCGGGGCAACAAATGGTGTTATTGTTATTAATAATACCTCGCCAGCGTCTCCTGCACAAACGGTTACGTTTGCGAGTAGTTTAGGCACAGTAAGTGGTCAAACAGTAACCGGCTTAGGAGCTGGCACACCAGTTATTACGCTTACCAATAACTTTGGT
>JBKJPW010000085.1:0-21442 GCA_046594225.1 Bacteroidia bacterium | reverse complement strand
TAACGTTTTGGAGCTACCAGTAGTGCGGTTTGAAACCGTTGTCTACCGAAATGCTACTAACAATGATACTATGTTTATTAGACATTTGCAAAGCGAAAATTAAATAATTGTCTACCGCTTTTGCAAATGCTTTGTTGTCTGCCCGCATTACTGGTAGGTGCTGTTAGTGGCTGGCATTTTACTTAGTGATTTTATTATGTTGTCTACCCAATATTATTAATAACTCCTCACTGCTTCTATGATCGTTGTCTTTGTCCGCAAGTTCCAAATATTTCCTTGCGGTTGCTAAAGATTTTTTTACGCCGTCTCCATTTAGATATGAAAGACCAAGATAATAGTTTGCTTCGTCACGTTCATACTGACTTTGATAATTTTTCTTGTCTGCGGAAACCTTCAAGAATATTTTACAAGCTTTTGCTTTGTCAACAGAAACACCTAAGCCAGTGTAATAGCAAAGACCAACAACAAAGGAATAATTTATTTTAGCAATTTTTTCCGCTAATAAGTGATATTGAAATGCTGTTTTGTAGTCGCCTTTGTCTCTGTATATTGTCGCTAAGTTATTTGCAGATGAACTGTCACCTTTTGAAATAGCTTGTTTGTATATTTCAATTGCTTTATTAATGTCTTTTTTACAACCTAATCCATCACATACAAAATTGCCTAAATTATTTAAAGCACTAATGTCGCCATTAGATGCTGCCTTTTCTGTCCACTTATAAGCAAGGTTATGATTTTGTTTAACAATAACTTTATTGCTTTTGCTTTTAAGTCCGTCACTATAAATGTCCGCAACTTTAAATTGAGCGTCTGGGTCGCCACTTTTTGCTTTGGTCAATAATGCGTCAAAGCTTTTTTTGTCTGATATTGTCATTGTCTACTGTTTGGATAGTTGTCGCCAAATGCTTGCCACTAACTAGCTTATATGGATGATTTTATCATCCATATATCCGTATTTTGGTTGTATATGTCGCTGTTTTTCATCCTAATTAGTTTCATAAAAATAATCATTTTATTCTTCTTTTTTGCTTTTCTGGTAATTGTAAGTAGTTTTCTTTCGACACTACTTTTTTACCTGTTTTTTGCTCTAAATCCTTTATAGCGCTACCTGCTACATCGCCGCCTTGCTTGGCTACCTTTTTGTTTTCCGTAAATCCAATCGGGTTTTTAGTTTCAACGATTGCTTTGGTAGATGCTTCACCAAGCATTGAGAATATGAGTTCAAGGTCGGACATGTGATCCCTTAGGTTTTCTCGTTTTAAGCCTTTTACTTCTTTATATTCTTTTGGGCTTAAGCCAAATGTTGCTTTTGAGATCTCTGCTGTTAAAATGGCATATTCTTGATGTTCTTTTACTCCTCGTTGCTTCCACGAATCCGTCAATTCTTCTCTAATTGCTATACTTCGTAAGCGTTTCTCTATCCAATCTTCTGAATAGCCTTTTTGTTTATATAATGCTCGCGTGCGTTGGGTGGCTAATTCTGGATTTTCTATTTCATCTAATCTATCTGAACCAACCTGAGCCAACCATAACTTAAATGGCTCTGCTTTTGGCGAAGGAATTGATTGTATTATTCGTAAAAGACCTTTTGTGTCAGCTGCCTGAACTTTGCGTTGTTTGCCATCGACGGCTTCCATTTCAACTAGGGTACAAATTGTACCCCAGTTGCTTTTTAGTGTTTCATCGCGACTTAACATTCTTTTTATGTATTGTTTTATGTCGCTACTATCTGTTAATATCGCCATAACGTCTTGTATAGAAAAATACCATTTTTGTTCCGCCTCATTCCAAACCGAACGAATGTGCTTACTTTCAAAAAGTTTAATGTTACTCATAGTTAAATATATTATTTTTTGGCTTATAAATTATCAAATGGAGAGGAGATTCTTTGGATATTATGATTGCTTACATGGGTATAAATCTCAGTTGTTCGGCTACTGCTATGTCCTAAAATTTCTTGTATATATCTTAAATCGGTGCCATTTTCTAATAAATGTGTTGCATAACTGTGTCTAAGCCAATGTAAACTAACTGGCTTTTTTATGTTAGTTTTTTCTAAAGCCTGTTTTAAAACACTTGCTAAACTTTTTTCATCATAAGGATTTTGTTTGTTTTGCCCTTCAAATAACCAATTTTTTGGTTTATACGCATTGTAGTACTCTCTTAATATATCCAGTATTTTTTCTGAAAGTGGCGCTACGCGGTCTTTTCTGCCTTTACTTTGTTTAATTATTATCAAACCTCGCTTACTATCAATGTCTGTAAGTTTTAAGTTTAACAATTCGCTTCGTCTTAATCCACAACTATATATTAAACTCAGCATAGCCTTATGTTTAATATTGCTTGGAGCTTGCAAAATGGCTTTTATTTCTTCTTTACTTAACACATTAGGTAATAACTTCGGCGATTTTGGCCGATGTATTAACTCTGGCCGCATCGTTTTTAATTCAACAATCTTAAAAAATAACTTAATAGCATTTACTACTTGATTTTGGTACGATGCCGAAAATTTATTAGCTAAAATATAGTCGTTATTAAAATAAATCAAATCATCATTAGTAATATCGCTAATGGCTTTATGAGCGTAATAGGTTAAAAAAACTCGTATCGCGTTTGTATAGGTTATCGTTGTATTATCGCTATACCTGCGCGACTTTAGCCAATATTCAAATTCATTTATCTTTAAGGAGGTTGTTTGGTTTAAAATTATGGGAGTATTATTTTCTTGTTTTACAATTACTGGTAATGGCTTAACGTAATTAGGCTCATAAGTGTTTTTTTGAAAGACTCTTACATTGTATTTAAAAAACACATCACATATTTTTTCAAATACTTTTTCCTCATAAGCTATATGCCAAGCCCGATGTGTAGCACTCCATTGCCCTTTTAATTCATTACGAACTAAGTTTGTGCCTGCTGCGTCATTTTCAAAACGTAAAAACACTCTAGGTTTATCTCTGTGAACAATATGCTCAATGGTTAGCTCTTTAATCATAAACCAAAAATAAATCTATTTATAGTATTTGATTGCTATAAATTGTAGCAAAAAAAATCCCACTAAGTATTTAGTGAGATTTTATATTATATGTTTGTTTCTTACTTCTTTAAAAACTTAAAGTTTTTTCCAATGTAACGGGCGTTATCTCCCAGTTGTTCTTCAATACGTAATAATTGATTGTATTTGGCTATCCGGTCGCTACGTGAGGCTGACCCTGTTTTAATTTGTCCACAGCTTAAAGCTACTGCTAAATCGGCAATAGTAGTGTCTTCTGTTTCCCCACTTCGGTGACTCATAACAGACGTGTAGCTATTTGTATGTGCTAACGAAACAGCGTTTATCGTTTCTGTTAAGGTTCCAATTTGGTTTACTTTTACTAAGATAGAGTTAGCAACGCCCATGTCAATTCCTTTTTTCAAGTATTCAACATTCGTTACAAATAAATCATCACCTACTAATTGAGTTGAAGCACCTAATTTATCAGTCATTAATTTCCATCCATTCCAATCTTCTTCTGCAAAACCATCTTCAATAGAAATGATAGGATATTTTTTTCTCCAATCAGCCCAAAAATCAACCATTTGCGCCGAGGTTAATTTATCGCCAGTAGATTTTTTAAAATGATATACATTTTCTTCTGTATTATAAAATTCTGAAGCTGCTGCATCCATGGCAATAAAAATATCTTCACCTGCTTTGTAGCCAGCTTTATCAATGGCTTGCATAACTGCTTTAATGGCTTCTTCGTTATTTTTAAAATTAGGAGCAAAACCACCTTCATCACCAACGTTAGTGGCTAATCCTTGTGATTTTAAAACAGCTTTTAAATGATGAAAAATTTCAGTTCCCATTCTTAAACCTTCGCTAAAACTTTCAGCGCCAATAGGCATAATCATAAATTCCTGAAAATCGATGCCGTTATCCGCATGTGAACCACCATTTAAAATGTTCATCATTGGAATAGGTAAGATGTTAGAATTAACTCCTCCTACATAACGGTATAATGGTTGCCTACAGTCTTCAGACGCCGCTCTAGCAACTGCTAAAGAAACACCTAAAATTGCGTTAGCACCTAAAGTACCTTTGTTAGGGCTGCCATCTAATTCAATCATCGCTGCATCAATAGCTGCCTGATCAAAAATGTACATGCCTTTTAAGCGTTCTGCAATAGCAGTATTTACGTTATTTACGGCTTTCAAAACGCCTTTACCTAAATATTGTGATTTGTCGTTATCACGTAACTCAACGGCTTCGTGAATACCTGTTGATGCGCCTGATGGAACAGCCGCTCTTCCTAAAATACCTGAATCGGTTACTACATCAACTTCAATAGTTGGGTTTCCGCGCGAATCTAAAATTTGTCTTGCTACAATGGTGTGAATAAATGACATACTCTGTTTTTTTAATTATTATTTATGTTATTTTTTGTTTCTAATTTCTTAATTCTAAAATCGTACTTCTCACTTCTTAAATCCTAATGTCTTTTATCAATTCCCCACAATAGCTTATTACGAAGGGTTTCAAAAAAGTGTTGCCCTTCCAGATTAATCATATTAAATCTAAAGTCCGCTTTTTTAATAATGAGTTCCGATAAATTTTTTATGGTTTGTGAACGTGAATCTAATGATACATTAAAACTATCACTACGTCCGCTAACTTTAAAGCTCAAGGTTTTGTTATTAGAGATAACTATTGGTCTTACATTTAAATTATGTGGAGCAATTGGAGTAACAATAAAATTATCCGAATCAGGCACCATAATTGGTCCGCCACAACTTAAAGAGTAGGCGGTAGAACCAGTAGGGGTTGATACAATTAAACCATCGGCAAAGTAGGAGTTTAAAAAAATGCCATCTACATAAGTATCGATATTTATCATGGCACTCGATTCTTTTTTATGAATCGTAAACTCGTTTAAGGCATAATTTACTTCATTAAAGTAGGTAGCTTTATCAAGCTCAATTAATTCTCGTTTATCTAAAGTAAATTTTTCTTTAGTTAATAGCTGAATCGATTTCGCGAAATCTTCTTTATAAACAGTTGCTAAAAAACCTAAACGCCCGGTGTTTACACCTAAAACAGGAATGCCCGAGCGCCTAACGTATTCAAGGGTTTCAAGCATAGTGCCATCTCCACCTAACGAAATAACATAATCTGCTTTAGCAATTAATTCTTCTGAATTTAAAAAAGTGTCGAGTTTAAACGAAGCGTTAGAATCACTATTTAAAAAATCTAAATAAGGTTTAAAGACAACGACTTTAAATTTTTCTATTTCTGCTAACGCAACTAATTGTTCGAGGTATGTCGAAAAATTATCTTTGGTATTGCGTGCGTAAACAGCTATTGTCATTTGTCTCTTTTATCCCTTCTATCTTTTTAGTCTTTTCTAAATATTTAAAAAGTGTAAAAATTCATCTAATTTATCTTTCATTCCACCCTCAAAATCACTGTTTTGAAACGAAGCTTTCACCACATAATTGTAACGGTAAAATGTTTGTAAGATGCGAGATAAATCTTCTTTATTTACTTTTAAGGTTACTTCAACCTTAGTACTATCTGGCATTGACGAAACGTGAGCGCTTAAAATTTTAGCCTCATTACCTTCAATAATACTGGCAATTTGTGTTAACGAATAATCAGCTTGATTTACTTCTAATACAATAACTCCTCCCATGTTTTGTACCGAAGCCATGGTTGAAATATTTTGCAATAATCCTTTTAAAGTGATGCAACCTTTGTATTGTTCTTTGTCATCTAAAACAGCAATAAGCGTTAAGTTAAAAGACATCATCAGCTTTAATAAATCATAAGTATGCTGATAGTTATGAATAATAGGTTTTAATAAAGGAGCTTTGAGTTCGTTTATTTTTTCTTCAGGATGATTGTAATCCATTAAGTCGTGTTCGGAAACTAAACCTATTAACTCCCTATCTTTTACAACGGCTAAATGAGAAACTTTAAATTGTTCCATCCAATCCAAAGCCATTTCTACGGTATCGGTATGTTTTAATGGAGGTATTTCGTCTGTTATTAAGTCGGCAACTAGCATGAGCAAAAATACGATTTTTATTATAAAACGAAGGTATTAAAAGGATATTGTTTTTCAATGGTAATAAAGGTTTTACAAAATTTGGCAAATTTTAAACATTCTGAGATTAGTGAAGTTTGTATACCTATAAAACCTTTATATTTGCTTCAAATTTGTTTATGATTTCTTTTGATAATACCGAAAATGCTTTTAAAGCAAAATCAAACAACGATTTAAATCGTTCGTATTGGTTATTTAAAATGGTAAGTAATCCTGCCTTAGTTAAATTTGGAGCTGTAGCTGCGCCTATCGGTTTAGCTATAGGATTTAAAGGTTTAATAAAAAATACCATTTTTAAACAATTTGTTGGTGGCGAAAATATTCACGAGTGTGATAAAACAATTGCAGAGCTTGGTAAGTATAATATTGGAACTATATTAGATTATAGTGTTGAAGGGAAAGAAAGCGAATTAGATTTTGATGAGTGCTGTAAAGAAACGATTGAAACAATTCGTAAAGCTAAAAATGATAAATTGATTCCCTTTTGTGTATTTAAAGTAACAGGCTTAGCTCGTTTTGATTTATTAGAAAAAGTAAGTTCAAATTCTCAATTAAAGGATTCAGAAATAAAGGAATATGAGAAGGTTAAGCAGCGAGTTTATTTAATTTGCAAAGAGGCTTATGACGCTAATCAACCTTTGTTTATTGATGCTGAAGAAAGTTGGATACAACCTGCTATTGATGCATTAGCCGATGAAAATATGGCTAAGTTTAATATAGATAAAGCCATTGTGTATAATACATTTCAATTATATAGAAAAGATAGATTAGCATTTTTAAAACAAACGATTGCTTATGCAAAAGATAATGGGTTTCATGTTGGTGCGAAATTAGTTCGTGGTGCTTATATGGAAAAAGAAAGAGCCAGAGCTATTGAAAAAAATTACGCTTCGCCAATTCAAGACAGTAAAGAAAATTCAGATAAAGATTATAATTTAGCTTTAGAAGAATGTGTGAAGCATATAGATATGATGGGCCTTTGTGCAGGAACACATAACGAAAGTAGTAGCCTATTTTTAGTAAATTTGATGAGTAAATATTCTATTTCAAGTTCCGATAAACGCATTTATTTTTCGCAATTGCTAGGTATGAGTGATCATATTAGTTATAATTTAACTTTATCAAATTATAATGTGGCTAAATATGTACCTTATGGTCCTGTAAAGGAAGTGTTGCCGTATTTAATGAGAAGAGCTCAAGAAAATACTTCTGTAAAAGGCCAAACAGGAAGAGAGTTGAGTTTGATTATAAAAGAAAAGGAAAGAAGAAGGAAACTTAGATAATGTTACTATTTCATTAAAAAATCCCATCTGCCAGCTGGCGGATGGGATTTTTTTTATAGTTTTTTAATATCTTATGGGTTTGGAGTTGCAGGAGCAGAATCTTTGTTTTGGTCTTTAAACGCATCAAAGTCAAACGACAAGGTGAAACGCAATGTGTTTTGTAAAGGATTACGTTGAGTAATTGGCACTAAGTAAGCAAAGTCAATACCAAACACGTTATATCTTAAACCAATACCTACAGTAAAATATTTACGATTACCTTTTGTTTTAGCTTCGTTAAAATATCCTGCTCTAATAGCTAATGTTTTTGCATACCAGTATTCAAAACCAACACTATAATTTATTTCTCTTAATTCTTCTTTCGATCCACCTGGTGCATCACCAAATGATTGTAACATGCCTTTAGCAATACCTACGTTAGGATCTTTTCCTGCTTCAATTATTTTTTCGTTTGTAGAGTTGTTAATTGAATCTGTTCCTGTAACTGTTTTTACATACACAGGTTGTGTTGGTACTAATAACTTATTAACGTCAGCATATATACCAAAGGTATTATAATCATCAATAATTGTTTTTAAACCACCACCTAAACGTAAGTTGATAGGGATAAAATCTCTTTTTACAGAATAAGAAACTTTTGAACCAATGTTACTAACCACTAAACCTAAACTAGCTACTGCTTTTTTATCGTTAATTTTTAATTTTTTTGATTGGTAATATAAACCAACATCAACTGCTGTTGATGTTCCAGGCTTTGTTGGTTGCCCATTACTTAATGTATAATTTCCTGTTAAGTTGGAGCGGATATAACGCACTGCTAATCCAGCAGAAAATGTTTCAGATAACTTTTGAGAATAAGCCAAATCCAAGGCAAATTCGTTTGGTCTAAATTGTCCAGTTGTATTACCAACGATATCTGTAAATGTAATATTCCCTAAAGAAAAATAACGTAAAGACGCTCCAATCGCTTGTGTTTTGCTAATCTTACCATATCCAGCAACGTAGTACAAATAAATATCAGGTACTAGCTGTTTAAGCCATGGCGTTACCGAAATGGCAGCACCACCTTTTTTTTCAGCAAAGGCCATTTTTGCAACATTCCAATGAATGCTATTTCCATCGGCTGGTGTTGCAGCGCCAACTTCTCCCATTCCGCCTTGTTTAGAGTCGGGGGCAATCATTAAAAAAGGTACAGCGGTAGTAATTGTATTTACACGCCCACTAAGTTCTTGTGTGGTTAAATTGGATGAACTACCTGTTTGCGCTATTGCCTGAGCAGATAACATAACACCAGTTCCAACAGTTCCTATAATTCGTTTTTGCATTGTTTTTTTAAATCTTTTCATTAAAAAGAGAGCATCAAAGATATAATTAATTTAGAATTACCAACTTTTCTATCTTATCAGCTTTTTTCTTCGCACCATCCGTTACCGAAACTTTATAAATATACACTCCTCTGGCTAATTTATCTCCAAATTCGTCTTTTCCGTCCCATTCTATACCGTCAAAACGGAAACCTTCGTTATTTATTGTTTGGTTTATTGATTTTACCACTTTTCCAGTAATCGTATATACCTGAATTAATACTTTTAAGCTAGTACAGCATTGATTATGCTCAATAAAAAACTTAGTTTTTGTGGTAAAGGGATTTGGATAGTTTAAAATGTGAGTTAAAGCTAAATCTGCCTGATTAGATACTACAAAATCAGTATAGGATGAAGAAGAGTTGTTTTGAACATCCCATACCTTTAAACTTAAAGTGTGATTACCTTCAGGAAGTTCGTTAAGTGGGTATCTTATTTTACCAGATTGATAAGTATTCAAGTCGGAAACATAATAATCATTTAATACAATAGCATCTTTGGTGTTCTCATCTAATATAGCAACAATATCATGACCTATACCTGTTCCAATAGTATTAATGCCGCTAATATCAGAAACTTTAGCATATACTTTGGGACTTTCGTTAGTAATACCACCTGAAATAAATTTTTCATCATTCATATATAAATTTATGGAAGGGCCTTGATTGTCGCTAATTGCATTAGGATTTGAACCACCAATAACAATTTTATCATAATAACCATTAGCATCGTTTACACCATTATGAGCATAATAACTAATTTTACCTTTTCCAAAATTGTAAGAAATATCTTTTGGAACTAAAAATGAAAATGTGAAATCGCCATTAACTACTGTCGACTTCCCTTTATAAATACTGTTTTTTTGTAATAAAAAAGGCGTTGGATTAGACGAAACATCATTAGCTCCAGTTGTTACCGTCACTGCTTTGTCGAATACCGTTGGATATACAACGCCATTGAAGTTTGTTAATTTATTTCCGCTCGCATCGCCTACATAACCTGTAATACTAACAAGAGACAGGGCATTTAAAGTATCGCTTGATGAAGACGTAATGGTTTGAGAATTAATAGTAGACGTATAAACTCTTTGCTCAGGATACGACAATCTTAATGCTGGATCACCTAGAATCACAAAATTCATGTATTGCTGGTTAAATCCGATATCACGTTTTGTTAATCTATATAAATCTCCAACATGTGGCATTTCCCCATTAGTCATTGGATTTAATGCGTGGTTATAAAACTTATCATTTAAGATAAAGTTTAAGCCTGAAAATGCTAATCTAACGGTTGTCATTAAACCTATGGCGCCACCATTTTCATTTAGTAAACAATACTCTCCAGCCGAAGTTCTATCTGGATCATCAAATCTGCTAAACTCACAGGTTGCAGTTACAAATAAAGGCATGTTGTTTTTGTTTTTCCAGTTTAAAATTTGCGAAATCTCAACGATTCGCTCTTCAGCTAAACCTAATTCTCCACCATGTCCAGTATAATTTACTATTAAAGCACCTTTTTCTATTCTTCTGTTCAAGTCATCAACAGCCAATGGATATCTATCTCCACCTGGCGTAGATTCTTGAACATAAGCATCTAAAAATATTTTATCTACATTATAATATTTGTTGCCATTGTAAATTTTGTTAGCTAAAGAGTTTGCTTGATTTATATGTTCATTATTATCCTCATCATCACCCACAAAACACACCCAATTTCTCCAGTCACCCTGAGGGTAGTCATTTTCTGCAGTTACACATGAAGATTCAACAGCATTAACATCAAACCCAAAATTTTTCTTATAATAATGTTCTATTTTATTAGTTACAGCAATAGCCTCTGATTTATTTTTAACAGGAAATCTACCAACACCTATATCAACCAAATCACCCGACACTAAATCTCCTTCGTTATTATCCATCATTGCAAAATAATCATCTGTAATAAAAGAATTTGTAAAAGATGTTGAGTTTGGTGTTTCGAAACATGGAACTAAAGCAGTATTTCCACTACCATTAATATCTTTATTTTTATAAGAAGCATCTCCAAGTAAAAGTAAATATTTGGCACGTTGATTCGGGTCTGTTGGTCGAGCATAAAGCATTTTTACAAAATCTCTTATCCCTCCAATATCTGGTGTACCCGAAGAAAATTCATTATACACTTCTTGTGTTGTTGCAATAGCGTAGGTTAACGTATCATAGGTTTGATGAATGGTTGCAATTCTTTGAGCTTCAGATAAAAATGAAGGATGAGTAACAATTACAAAATCAGCTTGTTGTATGCTATGTAAATTTTGATTTGGAATAGAGCCATAACCTTTAGGGATAAAAGCCTGGTTATTAGTGAAAATGGTAAACTGTTTTAATGAATCAGATGTTGCTGTAAAATCTAAACTATTTGATAATGTATTAAATTGTTGTTCCCTAACATCAAAAGCATTTGTTACATCCCAAATAGTTGGAACAGAAGCATTATTATTTGTTAGTACATATTTCGCAAATGTATTAGCTCCTAAAACAGTTTTTCTATCTCTAAAATTAAATTGAGATTGGTTAAAAATTAAATTTCTTCTCGCATTAAAAGTAATATTATCTAGCCATCCGGTTGCTTGAGATGTTAATTTGGAAATAGAAACAGACAAGTAGGAAGAACTCAGTAATCCACCTTTCGAATCTTCGCCAACGTATCCAACATCAGCTAAGTAAGAATTAACATTAGTAGCCGCACATGCAAAATTAAATGAGCCGCCATTAAAATTCACACTATAATTTGAAGGACCAACCGTGCCAGCATCGCTTCTTCCTAAGGCGCTTGCTTGAACATAAACACTATCTCCAATCGCAACATCTGGAATTAAAAAAGAAAAAGAGTAGGAGGTAGTTAAATCAAATTTTTCTCCAAAAAATTCTCTACCGCTTTTGGTAACATTGGTTAAATTTTGTTCATGATAACCAAAGTAATCTTGTTTACTGGTTGTTGTGTTTGGAGAATTTGAAAGCGAACTTTGAGGCGAGATTCTTTTACCAGTACCTAAATCAGCAGTAATAAAATAAAAAGAAGTATCACTGAAATAATGAATTTGATGATCAAATGGCATTTTAGAACCCGCAACACTTTTCCATGAATCTGTACTTTGTCCATAAAAAAGAATATAATCAGTATTGTCAAAAGAGCCATCGCTTTCACCTACAATGGTTATGGCATTTTCCAATAAATCATCATATCTGAATACTGAATTTTTCTCGGGCATTAACTTACCCCCATTACCATATATTCTTAAATTTCTCGGGTCGGTATTAGCAACATCTACGCCTAAATTATTTAAAAAAGTTTTATCAATTTTGTAAACACCATCTTTTGTAACACCAATCTTATACCATTTACCACTTGCTAAAACAGAAGAGTTGGCAGCAGCTACTTTTTTATTATTTTTCAGTTGTTTACTAGATAGTGCCGCATTTATATTTTGATTGTCCCAAGTTGGCGCATAGCTTTCTAAAAACTCATATTTATTAGTTGCTGAATTTAATCTGATAGGAATTATTTTAGCATACACTAAACTTTCATTTCTTGAATTACCAGTAAAATTAAATATTTCGAACTCAGAAGAAATGTATTTTTTGAAATCAGAAATTTCCTCTAATTCTTTTGAGGTTAATTCTCTAACTATTATGTTTTCTAATTTGAATGACGGAACATTATTATTTTGAAGAATATAGTTGTCTAAATAATATGGTAAATTGCCTTTAGAAAAATCATGATGAACATGACTTAAAAACGATTCTACCTTTTTTTTGGAAATAGCTTCCGTATTTTTGATTTCAGGATTATTCTTTAAGTTTTGTTCAGTTATCTGAGAATAACTTAAAAAACAGCTAGAAAATAAAAAAACTAAAATTATTAGGTTAGATTTAGTGATAGAAAGCATTTGCTTGATTTTTTTAGTAGTTATATTCTTTAAAACGGCAAAGAAAATGAAATATTGTTGTATAAAAGTTTTTATTTTCAAAATTAGACTGTTATATTTGTGATTAGGAATAGATTAAGTAAAATAACTTACATGGCGAAGAAACTGATATTATTACTCACAATTGTTTGTGTTACTGGCATTTGGCAAGATGTACATGCTCAAGATCCTCAATTCACTCAATTTTACGCGAATCCTCTGTACTTAAACCCAGCATTTGCAGGTACTGCTAGATGTCCGAGGATTTGTATGAACTACAGAAATCAGTGGCCAAATTTGTCAGGTACTTATGTTACTTATAGCGCTTCCTATGACCAACACATTGACGCTATTAGCGGCGGTTTGGGACTAATTGTTACCCAAGACGATCAGGCGCATGGCACTTTAAAATCAACAAACGCTAGTATTGTATATTCCTATTTATTGCCTGTAACTCGCGAATTTTCAATCAAAGCCGGCCTACAAGCTGGTGCTTTTCAAAAATCCTTAGATAGAACAAAGCTTAATTTTGGTGATATGATTGACGCAAGAAGAGGTTTTGTTTGGAATACAAATGAAATTATACCAGCTCAAAATAAAACAAATCTAGATTTTTCCGCAGGTTTATTAGGCTATAGCAAGCGTTATTTTGTTGGATTTGCGGCTCATCATATTACCCAGCCCGATGAGGGTTTACAAGGTCCTTCTAAATTACCTTTAAAAATTACGGGGCATGCAGGTGCAATCATTCCTTTAGAAAAAGGAAACGAGTCTTTTATCTCTCCCAATGTGTTATTCCAACAACAACAAAACTTTACTCAGTTAAATTTAGGGTTGTATTTTGTTAAAGGAAGTTTTGTAGGAGGTTTATGGTATAGAAACTCAGACGCATTTATTGTATTAATTGGTCTTCAAACAGACCATTTAAAAGTTGGATATAGTTATGATGTCACTGTATCTAAATTATCAAGTAATACTGCGGGTTCTCATGAGGTTTCTTTACAGATTCAATTCGAATGTAGACCAAAGAAAAAGAAATATAGAACAATCAGTTGCCCATCTTTCTAAAAATAAATTGTAACCTTTTCATAAAAATTTCGTTATAGCCTTACATTAAAACCAAAAACCATGAAGTTTAATTTCATAAAAAGTCCCAAATCACTAGCAATCATTTTATCTATTGTTGCTGTATCATGTGGAACAGAACGCTCACCAGTTACAGGATGGTCATATAATGATCCTGACAATGGTGGTTTTGAAAAAATGCCTTATGAGGAACAAGAAACAGGCCCAGGATTAGTTTTAATTGAAGGTGGTTCTTTTTCTATGGGAAGAAATGAAACAGATGTAACCTACGAATGGAATAATGTCCCTCGTCGTGTAACCGTTTCTTCTTTTTATATGGACGAAACAGAAGTAAGTAACTTTTCTTATTTAGAGTATTTATGGTGGACAAATCGTGTATTTGGACCAACTTTCCCAGATATTTATTATAAAGCGCTTCCCGATACATTAGTATGGAGAGAGAAATTAGCTTATAATGAACCTTATGTTGAGTATTACTTACGTCACCCTTCTTATAGAGATTATCCTGTAGTAGGTATTAACTGGTTACAAGCAAATGAGTTTTGCGCTTGGAGAACGGATCGTGTAAATGAGTTTATTTTAATTCGTGAAGGTTTATTGGATCACGTTCCAAATCCTTCTGACCAAGATTATTTTAGTACAGAAGCTTATTTATCTGGAAAATGGCAAGGACAATTAAAACAAAAATTACCTTCTTTTGATGAGCAAAATCCAGAAAGAGATGTTAAAATGGAAGATGGTATATTTTTGCCAAAATACCGTTTACCAACAGAAGCTGAGTGGGAATATGCTGCTTATGGTTTAATAGGTAACACAATTGGTGAACGTATTACAGATAGAAGAATTTATCCTTGGAATGGACATGGTGTTCGTAATTCTGACGAAAAATATATTGGTCAAATTGCAGCTAACTTTGTACGTGGAAGTGGTGATATGATGGGAACTGCAGGGTTCTTAAATGATAACGCCGATGTTACGGCTCCAGTTTATTCATATTGGCCAAACGATTACGGTTTATATAATATGGCTGGTAACGTTTCTGAGTGGGTTATGGATGTTTACAGAGCTAGTACAGGAACAGATGCAGATGAATTCAGACCTTTCCGCGGTAACGTATTTGTTACTCAGGTTAAAGATAGTACAGATGGTACAATTGCAACTAACATTGATGGTCCTGTATTCCAAAAATTTATTCATAAAGTAAACCCTCCTACAGCTCATGGTGTATCAGGTGAAACAACTGAAATTACGGATAGCGTATTAACTGTATTAACAGCAGATGCACAAAACTATAAAAATGCACCTTCTGATGGTAAATCTGATATACCAGGACGTGTAAAATGGAGAGAAGTAACTTCTGCTATTGCATCAGATAACTTAGATGAGCGTAGAAACTACAAAACATCTGATTATATTAGTTATTTAGATGGTGATGTAAACTCATCTTTATATTACACTGAAGGTGAAGAAGCATACGGAGAAAGAGCAAACAGCTTAATGTATGAGTACGCAAAAACATCATTAATTAATGATAAAGCTCGTGTTTATAAAGGTGGTAGCTGGAGAGATAGAGCATACTGGTTAAACCCTGGTACTCGCCGTTACTTAGATCAAAGACAAGCTACTGCTTATCTTGGATTTAGATGTGCAATGGTTAGAGTTGGTAGCCCCGTTGGATTAGGAAAATAAATTTGTTGAAAACTATATAGGAAGCCCCTTATCAAACGATAAGGGGCTTTTTAATTTTAAGCCATGAAGAAACTTGTTAAAATAGAGGAATTATATGAGTTGTTTATTAATTGTAATCAAAAAATAACTACAGATACTCGGAAATTAGAAAGCGGTGCTATTTTTTTCGCTTTAAAAGGAGATAATTTTGATGCAAATACGTTTGCGCAACAAGCTATTGAAGCAGGCTGTGCTTATGCCATCGTAGATTCAGAAAAGATAAGCAATGGTACTACTATTTTATTAGTTGAAGATGTATTAGTTACGTTACAGCAATTGGCTAAATACCATCGCAGTCAATTAAAATTCCCCGTTATTGGAATTACTGGAAGTAATGGAAAAACGACTAATAAAGAATTAATTCATGCCGTACTTTCTAAAAAATATAACACGTATGCCACAAAGGGAAATTTAAATAATCATATTGGCGTACCACTTTCTTTGTTAGCATTAACTCATCAGCATGAAATGGCCATTATTGAAATGGGGGCTAATCACCAAGGTGAAATTGCCATGTTGAGCGATTTATCAGACCCAGATTATGGAATCATAACAAATATAGGAAAAGCACACTTAGAAGGCTTTGGGGGAATAGAAGGTGTAAAAAAAGGAAAAAGCGAATTATATAAACATATCAATCAAAAAAATGGTAAAATATTTATTAATGGAAATGATGCTATTTTACTAGACTTGGCAAAAGATTTATCAAAAATTTATTATGGCGAACGGATAGAGTTTGATGTACATGGAAAGCTATTTGAAAACTCTGAATTTGTTGAATTTAAATGGAACGTAAGCGCTAAGAGTTTAGAAAATCAACCGCTGGTGAAGACTCAGATGTTTGGACAATATAATTTTATTAATTTGTTATGCGCTGCATGTATTGGAAATTACTTTAATGTTAAAGAAAGTGATGTAAATGATGCATTATCGTCTTATAGCCCAGAAATGAACCGTTCTCAAGTAAAAAAAACAGAATCAAACATTCTAATACTAGATGCTTATAATGCAAATCCGAGTAGTATGAGTTTAGCTATTGATAATTTTGAAAAACAAAATTTGAAAAACAAAATTGTAATTTTAGGAGATATGCTTGAAATGGGCGAATACAGTGATTTGGAACATGAAAAAATTATAGCTCAATTACAAAACTGCGATTTTAAAAAAGTAATATTAGTAGGAGTACAATTTTTAAGATTAAAAAGTAAGCATTTACAATACCATTTTTTTAAAAATATTGAAGAATTAAAAGATGACGTGAATGTTAATAAAATTAATGATTCTACCGTATTAATAAAAGGCTCAAGAGGCGTGCAATTAGAGAAAATTGTATTTTTTTTGTAGTATTTTTTTTGTTAAATCATTAGCTATTCTATTAATAAATCTTTAGTTTTGTATTATGTTGTTTAATTAAAAACCAAATATATTATGAAAAAACAGTTACTATTAGCTACAAGTATTTTCGCTTCGGGAATATTATGTGCGCAAGTTGCAAATAGAGCAACAAAAATACCTTCAAATCTTGCTAACATAGCAGTTAAAAAATCTGCAGTTGATCAAGATAAAAGTTACACAGGCGTGCCTTTTCAAACGCAAGCTCAAGCAGCAAAAAATGGCCAGCCAGCAATGGTTTCAAGTCATTCTGAAACTATCATTGGTGGTACTTTGTACGATTTACAATCAAACAGTAGCGTTGGTGATAGATTAGTTGTAAATGCTGATGGATCTATGGCTGCATGTTGGACATTTGAACCGTCTGATGCTTCTGGATCTTATGCAAACAGAGGTACTGGTTACAATTATTATAATGGTACAACTTGGGGAGCAGCGCCGTCTGTAAGAGTTGAAAATGCACGTGTTGGTTGGGGTAATATTGCAAATACTCGTACTTTAGGCGAAGCAGTTATATCGCATAATGGTGGAGCTTCTAAACTTCACGTTGCAACAAGACCAACAAAAGGTTCTGGAGCTTGGACAAACAGCACCTCTTCATTCCCTAGTTATACTGGTGGTAACTGGTGGCCAAGAATGGTAACTTCAAATCCTGCTGGTGGAGATACAATTTATTCAGTTTCAGTTACTAATTCAGGAGTTGTTAACGGATTAGATGGTTGTTTATTCTTTTCCCGTTCATTAGATGGTGGTTTAAGTTGGAGTGCTCTGACTCAGCCAACAGGTTTTACGTCTGCAAATTATTTAGGCTTTGGTGGAGATACTTATGCCATTACAGCTAAAGGAAGCACAGTAGCTATTGTGGCTGGTGATTCTGATTCTGATGTTGGTTTAGCAAAATCTACTGATGGTGGTGTTACTTGGACTTATAAAACAGTTTACCAATTTCCTTTACCGTTATGGGATTTTACAACTACTACATCTGATGTTGATAATGATGCAGTTGCTGATACTATCAATACAAGTGATGGTAACTTTGCTATTGCTTTAGATAATTTAGGTAATGCATATGTTGCTTTTGGTGCTTACCGTTTATTAAATGATGCTCCTTCTGCAAGTGGATATAGCTATTTCCCATATACTGATGGTTTGTTTTTATGGGATGAAAGTATGGCTGCTTATACTCATGCAAACAACGCTACTTGGAATTATGTTGCTGGTATTGAAGATTTAGGTGAGCAAGGAACTATTTATTTCCCAACTCCTTCTGTATCTGGTGATTTAGCATTTGGAAGATGGGGTTGTTCTTTAACTTCTTATCCAAGTATGGCTTTTGACGCTGCTGGTACTTTATATTTATCTTATTCTGCAATTGTAGATAGTTTAATTTCTGCTACTAATCCTGAAAAATTATTAAGACATCAATATTTAGTGAAATCTGATGCTGCTTGTTTACCTTTTGGTATTTTCTCTGCTCCACATGACATAGTTCCTGCATCTCCAGGTGCTGAATACGAAGGAGTGTTTGGTTCTATGGCAAAAAATGTTAACGGCGATGTTCATTTGATATATATGAGAGATTATTATCCTGGTAATGGTATTCCTGCTTCATCTGGAACCAATCCAGATGCTGATAATTTAGGTAATCCTAATGATATAGTTTACGTAAAAATGCCAACTAATGCTTTTGGACCATGCACAGTTGGTATTAAAGATCAAAATAAATCTACATCATCTTCTAATTTAAACTTCTATCCAAACCCAGCTTCTAACAATGCTACAATTGATGTAACATTAACTGAGTCTGCTAAACTAGATGTTACAATTTTAAATTCAGTAGGTCAATCTATCTATTCAACTTCTGTAAACGGAAATGTTGGTAGTAACAAAGTTGATGTTAACTTAAGCAACTTAAGTGCTGGTTTATATTTTTACCAAGTTAAAATTGGTAATAGTAAAGCTATCACTAAGAAGTTTGCTGTAGGAAAATAATTAATTTTTTAAATAAATTTAAAAGAGTCATCCGTAAGGATGGCTCTTTTTATTTATGTTTTTTTTATAGTACATTTAGGTATGTTGTTTGAGTTGTATTTTTATAGTATCTTTATTTAAACCTTAAAATGAAGATTATGAAAAAACATTTACTATTCACTACAGGCATTTTTATTTCTGGATTACTTTGCGCACAAACCGCAAACAGAATATCGAAAATACCTTCGCATTTGGCAAACATCGCAGTTAAAAAATCTGCTATTGCACAAGATGAAATGTATAAAGGCATACCGTTTCAAGCTCAGGTAGCAAAAAATGGCCAGCCATCTGCTGTTAACGCTTATACAGAAACAGTTATTGGTGGTACTTTATACGATTTACAATCTAATAGTAGTGTTGGAGATAGATTAGTGGTTAATGCTGATGGATCTATGGCTGCATGTTGGACATTTGAACCGTCTGATGCTTCTGGTTCTTACGCAAATAGAGGTACTGGTTACGCTTATTATAATGGATCAACCTGGTCAACTCCTCCAACAGTAAGAATTGAAGGGGCTAGAGTAGGTTGGGGTAATATTGTAGATACACGTTCTGGTAGAGAATTAGTATTATCTCATGATTTTGGAGCCAAAAAAAATTATATTTCTTCAAGAAATGCTAAAGGAACAGGTACTTGGGCCAATAGTACAACTGCTTTACCAACCGCTATAGCAGGAGGTAATTTTTGGCCACGTATGGTAACTTCTTCCCCCTCAGGTGGAGACACAATTTATGTAATTTCAATAACCAGTCCTGTTGGTAATGGTGGTACTTTACATAATGGATTAGATGGAGCTGTTGTTTTCTCTCGTTCAATTGATGCAGGTTTAACTTGGGATATCGTAAATCAACAGCCAACAGGTTTTACATCTGCAAATTATTTAGGCTTTGGTGGAGATGCTTATGCCATTACAGCTAAAGGAAGTACTGTAGCTATTGTGGCTGGTGATTCTGATTCTGATGTTGGATTAGCAAAATCTACTGATGGTGGTGTTACTTGGACTTATAAAACAGTGTATCAATTCCCTTTACCGTTATGGGATTTTACAACTACTACATCAGATGTTGATAATGATGCCGTTGCTGATACAATTGAAACAAATGATGGAAACTTTGCTATTGCTTTAGATAATAATGGAACTGCTTATGTTGCTTATGGAGCTTACCGTTTATTAAACGATGCACCTTCAGCTTCTGGATATAGTTATTTTCCATACACAGATGGTTTATTATTATGGAATGAAAATATGCCTCAAAATGTAGGTGGAAATTATGTAGCTTCAATCGAAGATTTAGGTGAGCAGGGTACTATTTATTTCCCAACCCCTTCTGTATCTGGTGATTTAGCATTTGGAAGATGGGGTTGTTCTTTAACCTCTTTTCCAAGTATGGCATTTGATGTAAATAATGATTTATATCTTTCTTATTCTGCCATTGTAGATAGTTTAATTTCTGCTACAAATCCAGAAAAATTATTAAGACATCAATATCTGACTAAATCAATTAGTTTATTTTCTGGTTCTGAGGTTTTTTGCCCTCCACATGATATAGTTCCTGCCTCTCTAGGTGCTGAATACGAAGGCGTGTTTGGTTCAATGGCTAAAAACATTAATGCTAACGTTCACATATTATATATGAGAGATTATTACCCAGGTAATGGTATCCCTGCAACATCTGGTACTAATCCTGATGCAGATAATTTAGGAAATCCAAATGACATGGTTTATGTTAAAGTACCCAAAAGCGATTTTTTACCTTGTATAATAGGCCTTAAAGAAGATTCTAAATCTACGTCATCTTCAATATTAAACTTCTATCCAAACCCAGCTTCAAACAATGCTACCATTGATGTAACATTAACAGAAACTGCTAAAGTAGATGTTGCAATTTTAAGTGCAGTAGGTCAATTAGTTTACTCAACCTCTGTAAACGGAAATGCTGGCAGTAACAAAGTAGATGTTAGCTTAAGTAACTTAAGTGCTGGTTTATATTTTTACCAAGTTAAAATTGGTAATGGCAAAGCTATTACTCAAAAATTTGCCGTAAGTAAATAATCTTAAATAAAAAAGCCCACAAAACAATCATTTTGTGGGCTTTTTTTATGTAGTTAAATGCAAATAAAGCCATTGCTTAAGCATTTTGATCTAAATATAAGGAAATAAAAAAGCCTTGTATTTCTACAAGGCTTTGTCGGGGTGGCCAGATTCGAACTGACGGCCTCCACGTCCCAAACGTGGCGCGATACCGGACTACGCTACACCCCGAGTCCCTCAAAATTGAGACTGCAAATATACAATATTTTTTATATTCAAACAGAATTTTTGTGCCGGAGAAAAATATTATTGGCCCCTTTAGCAATTCTTATCAAACACCGGCGATTATCTTAAAATAAGGCCCTAAAAAAACGTATATTTGCAGCCCGTTTTACGCAGTACTATTATACATGAGAAACAAACAGGCGCCGGCCGCACTTCAACCCATCATCTTTATTTCAAAGGACCTTCAGCCGGAAAGTCTTTTGTTAAA
>JBKJPW010000103.1:0-5261 GCA_046594225.1 Bacteroidia bacterium | reverse complement strand
AGCGTAATATTACCTTGCATTTTAAATGATTGTCCGTCTATCGATACTCCATCTGCTTTATAAACAAATACGCCTGTATCCATTTTTTTACCTCTAAACGTTCCATCCCAGCTATTTTCTAATGTTGAAGTTTCAAAAACCTTCTCTCCCCATCTGTTATATATTTGTAGATTAAAAGTTGAGATACATCTTCCGTGAACATTAATCACATCATTTAAACCATCATCATTAGGAGAGAATACATTTGGAATAAAGAAATCACCACAATTAATGTCTACAATCACAGTTACTGTATCTTGTACTTTACAATATTTTGAATTAGAAGCTACAACAATATATTGAGTCGTTAATGTAGGTTGAACAACAGTATTTGAACAGGTTACGCAAGTAATAGTGTTGCCATTAATATTTGGTGACCATTGATATGTAAGTCCACCCGAAGCAAATACTTCAGCTGTTTCACCAATATTAATAGTCGTATCTCCATTTACAACTAAAACAGGCATATCATACACGGTAATGAAATTTGTTTTAAATAAAGTGTCAAATCCACAGGCGTTTGAAGCAGTAGCCACAACCGAGAAGTTACCAGCTGAAGGATAACAAGCTTCAGGAGCAACGCCAACAGATGATGTTCCAACACCGCTTTCATAATACCAATTATAAAAAATAGGTTGACTTCCTGTTGTTGCAGCACTAAATGTTACACAACTTCCCACACAAATTGTATCGTTATTAAGTGTGGTAATATTGATAATATTTGGAGGTGTTTTTACCTGTACTTGAGTTGTATTCGTTCCAGTACAAACCCCATTTGAAATAGTAACAGTATAGATAACTGTTACTGCAGTTGGAGGCATGGCTACGATACTAGACGTATTATTTGCTCCCGAAATAGCATTGGTAGGTTGCCATGTATACGTTAAACCAGCTGTAGTTGGAGTAGAAATACTTACCGTTTTTGTTAAACATACTGTTGGGCTACTTACTGTTAATGCGGGATTAATAGACGGAAGCACAGTAACCGTTACAACAGCAGGAACTGCAAAACATCCGGCTAAAGTATTACCAGCAACCGTATACGTTGTGGTGGCGCTAGGGTTAACTACTATTGTATCATTAGGTATTAAACCTGGCGACCAAGTATAAGTATTAGCTCCAGTTGCTGTTAATGTAGATGTGGAGCCAATGCATATAACAGAGTTGCTCGCAGTTGCCGTAATTGTAGTTAATGGAGGAACGGTGATTGTAATAGTTTGCGTAGATACACAACCACTTGTAGTTCCAGTTACAGTATAAATTGTACTTACAGAAGGCGAGGCAGCAACAGAAGATCCACTCGTTGAACTTAAACCTGTTGCAGGAGACCATGAATACGTTGTTGCTCCACCACCAGTTATAGTTACAGGCGACACACCTAAACAATAATAGGTTGAAGTAGAAACAGCTGTTGTTGTTAAAGAAACAACTGTTATACTTGTTGTTGCTGTATTAACACATATGCCATCTGTACCAACAACTGTATAATTAGTAGTTGTAGAAGGTGTAAATGAAACTGAGGAGGTTGTTTGTCCTGTATTCCAAGTATAGCTTGTAGCTCCACCAGCAGTTAATGTAGTTCCAGAACCAATACAAACAGAACTATTACTAGGAGTTATTGTTACTGTTAATGTTGGAGATACACTTACCGTTGCAACTGCTTGAGCGGTGCAAGCACCAGTTCCAGCTAAAACAGAATATGTAGTAGTCGTTGAAGGATTAACACTAACCGTACCTGTTGGAGATGGATTTGCTCCTACGCTTGCCGTCCACACAAAAGGTCCTGAACCTGCTGTACCTGTTGCTACTAAACTTGTAGATTGACCATTACAAATAATTGTATTAGTTGGTGTAATATTTATAGATAAGGTTGGAGATATTGAAACGGTTGCAATAGCTGTAACAGTACAAGCACCAGTTCCTGATAAAACAGTATAACTTGTATTAGAAGTAGGAGACACTGTAACGGTTGCTGCACTAGCAGGATTTGCACCAGTACTTGCAGTCCAAGTAAATGGTCCAGTACCAGTCGAAGATAAAGCAATACTCTCTCCCAAACAAATGGTTGTATTAGAAGGCGTAATGCTTATTGATGGAGTAATTGCAATAGAAACAGTTGCTATAGCTTGTGCCGTGCAAGCTCCTGTGCCAGATAAAACGGTATACGTTGTAGTTGCACCAGGTGTCACTGTAACATTAGCTGCACTAGCTGGCGCTGCACCCGAACTCGCAGTCCAAGTAAATGGTCCAGTACCAGTCGAAGATAAACCAACACTTTCACCCAAACAGATAGTTGTATTGGATGGAGTAATATTAATAGGAGGAGTAGCACCCACTGAAACAGTTGCTACAGCAGATGCGGTACAAGTTCCAGAACCAGACAAAACCGTATAGGTTGTTGTTGAAGTTGGGGTAACTGTAACATTTGCAGCACTTGTAGGATTAGGTCCAGTACTGGCAGTCCAAGTAAATGGCCCAGCGCCAGTTGATGATAAAGCAACACTTTCACCCAAACAAATAGTTGTATTGGAAGGCGTTATATTTATAGCAGGCACTGTAGAAATTGAAACAGTAGCAACAGCGGAAGAAGTACAAGAACCAGTTCCTAATAAAACCGTATAGGTTGTTGTTGATGTTGGGGTAACTGTTACATTGGCAACACTCGCTGGATTTGCTCCTGAGCTAGCGGTCCAAGTCCAAGGCCCAACTCCACTAGCTGATAACGCTTGGCTTTGACCATTACAAATAGTAGATACCGATGGAGTGATAGCAATAGTTGGCGTAGCACCAATAGAAACCGTAGCTACGGCTTGTACTGTACAAGAACCAGTTCCTGACACTACGGTATAATCTGTTGTTGAAGAAGGGGTAACAGTAACATTAGCCGCACTTGCTGGATTAGTTCCTGTACTAGCAGTCCAAACAAAAGGTCCGGCACCACTAGCAGATAAAGCCTGACTTTGTCCTAAACAAATAGTAGATACGGAAGGTGTTATTGCAACCGTTGAGCCTGCTACAGTAACTGTTATTACCGAAAAACTAACACATGATCCAACGGCTTTTGTAACCGTATAAGTTGTTGTTGCAGATGGAGTAGCAACTGTAACTGAATTGGAAGTTGTGCTTAATGCAATATTTGGAGTCCAAGAGTATGAACCCGCACCGCCATTAGCGGTTAATGTAACACTTTGTCCAGCGCAAATTGAGCCTGCAGGGCTTTGACTTACAGGCAAAGCTGGTGGAGCAGTAAATGCTACAGCTACAGTAGTTGTAACAGGTAAGCCAGGACAAGTATTGATGTCAGAATATTTTACGGTATAGGTTGTTGCAGCCGTTGGATTTGCAGTAACAACTGAACCAGATGAGGCAGCAAGACCGCCGGATGCTGGTGCTGTCCAAGTATAAGAGCCAATAGCAAATCCTCCATTTACAGAAAGTGTAACTGTTTGTGCTCCACAGACTGTTGTTGGACTTGCGGTTGCCGTAAGAGTAGGTTGATTCGCGCAAGACAAACCATTCACATCCAAAAACACACCTGAATCATAAATCCCATCGCTATCATCCCAAACACCAATCGTCATCGTGTAAGTTTGACAAGGCGTAACTGTTGCTGATGCTGTTAATACAGTTGTGGCCCCATCATATTGTAAACCAGGAGGATTAGCAATGTAATAGGCACAATTTTTACAAGGACCAGTATTGCTAGTTCCATTATTTACATTTTGAATAGACACAGGAGTAGTAGTACCAGGGAGCGTTGCAATATTTTGATTAGTGTAGTTTCCTCCACCTGGATTTGGACCACTTAAAACAAAACCGAAAACATCGTTAATGCTTCCAACCGAGAACTCAGGATATTCTTCAGATGCGAATACATAGTTAACACTCAAAGTAGCGCAACTAGGCGTTATTAAAAAATTGATAGAGCAACCATCATAAGTAGTACCACCCGAAAGAGTATTTCCAAGTGTTGAACCTGGTGCAAAGTTATCATAACTAGGATTTGTACCAGAAGTGTTTGTGCCAGCAATATCAGCAGCAGCTGCACTACCAGTGGTTAAAAGAATACCTGAATTTAACCCTCCGCCTAAGGTAGCAGCTCCATTACCAAAGGTAGCATAAGCTCCTGCGGGACAAGTAATAGTTAATCCTGTTACAACAACGCCATTTCCCTGTAAAAGTGCCTGCATAGCAGCAATCGATGGATTTACTGTAGTAGTAATTTGTCCAAAATAATTTGCGGATAAGCCTGCTATTAAAACAAAAAAGAATATTTTTTTCATAGATGAAGGGTATTATATAATGTTATTTTTTTGACAAACAAATTTAAAGTTCTTTACTGCTTTTGTTTCGATAAACACGGCAATTTTGTAGATAATATGGTAATCTTAATAATCTTTAAATTTATAAAATTGGCAGTTGTTTGACAAGTTTTTGATGTATTGAACGAGTGAAACTACGGTTTGAATTAGGGAATGAATTTTAGCTATGAATTTCGACCATAATTGGGCTTAAATAATGTATCTTTGCCGCAAATTTTAAGAGATGATTCAAATAGGTAAAACAAATACATTAACGATTTTAAGACAAACTCCTCCGGGAATGTTTTTAGGAAATGATGAAAATGAGGTTGTATTGTTACCTAACAAATGTATTGATCCAAATTTTAAAGTAGGTGATCAAATTGATGTTTTTATTTATAGAGATTCAGAAGATAGATTAATTGCCACTACATTAAAACCTTTTGTTGAAATTAATCAATTTGCATTTTTAAATGCGTCGGAAGTTTCACGAGTAGGAGCTTTTTTGGATTGGGGTTTAGAAAAAGATTTGTTTGTTCCTTTCAAGGAACAAAAACAAAAAATGACCGAAGGACATAATTATGTTGTGTTTATTTATTTGGATGAATTAACGGATAGGATTGTAGCATCTAGTAAGATCAATAAATTTATCAGTAACGAAGTTTTAGAAGTAGAACAAGGTGAAGAAGTTGATTTGTTAGTATATAACGAAACAGATTTAGGTTTTACTTGTGTGATTAACGGTATTCACAAAGGTTTAATTTATCATAACGATGTGTTTACTGACTTAGCGGTTGGTGATTCGGTAAAAGGATATGTTAAATTAATAAGAGAAGGAAATTTAATAGATTTAAGTTTACAAAAAGTTGGATTTAAACACGTTTTATCATCAACTGAAAAAATATTAGAATATTTAAATGC
>JBKJPW010000068.1:0-12650 GCA_046594225.1 Bacteroidia bacterium | reverse complement strand
TAAAAGAGCTAGGAATAAAATTACTAGAAATGGATGTGACCAATGATGAATCAATGGTTAAAAGAGTTCAATATATTTTAGAAACAGAAAAACGAATAGATGTTTTAGTTAACAATGCTGGTTATGGATCTTTTGGTGCTTTGGAAGATGTTCCAATTTCAGAAGCAAAATATCAGTTTGAGGTAAACATTTTTGGGTTGGCAAGATTAACCCAATTAGTATTACCAAAAATGAGAGAACAGAAATCGGGAAAGATTGTGAACATTTCGTCGATGGGAGGAAGATTTGGTGAACCACACGGAGCTTGGTATCACGCTACCAAATATGCCGTAGAAGGATTAAGTGATAGTTTAAGAATGGAACTGAAGCAATTCAATATTGATGTTATAATCATTGAACCAGGAGCAATAAAAACAGAATGGAACACCATTGCTCGCGAAAACCTAATGAACGTTTCAGGAAAAACTGCCTATGGTAATTTAGTGGCAAAACACTACAAGATGTTAGAAAATGCCGATAAGGGTAGTTTGGGATCAGAACCAATTGTGATTGCTCAAACAATTTTAAAATCTTTAAATTCTTCCAATCCAAAATCAAGATATGCCATAGGCGGTGGCGCCAAACTAATTTTGTTTATGAGAAGAATTCTGTCTGACAAACTATTTGATCGTATGATGCTGGGCCAAATGAAAAACCTATAAAAAAGTGCTCGGTTGTTAGGAAGTATTAAAGGGTGGTTCTAATTCTGATCCGGCAAAAAGAAGTTTCAAATATGGCCAAGGATTAGCTTGATTATGGATTCAAATACTTGAAGAAAAAAGAAACAGTCTCTTGGTTTCACGTGAAACTATTTGGAATTGGATTCAGCCTTTAATGATTGACAAACAATCCCTCATTTGCTCGGAGTTTATTGAGTCTATTAATCATTCTCAAAAAAGCATAGTAAGCTGAAAGATGTCTCAATAAAATAACCTAATAAATGGATCGAGACTATTCTGTAGTTGTATAAAGTTTTGATTCGTTTCACTAGAAATATAGATAATGATTTCAATTGCTTTTAGGAGAATGGATGAGAGGCGTTGACTGAGGTTCTCGATTCAACCCAATAAATTACATTGAATGAGTTTCATTTCAAGAGCCTCAATGAACAATACAAACAAAAAGCCCCAGCAGATTTGCTGGGGCTTTTTAAATGTTTCACGTGAAACTATTTATGTTTAAATATATAAATAGTACTAGAGTAGGAACTAGTGTCTTTTGCTTTAAGGTTTGATTTGAGTCCAGACATAAACGCACTAAACAAATTAACTCTTCCGGTCTTATACTTCTCGCTTAGCATCGATACATAAAAGCTGTCAAATATCATGGGTTTAGTTTCTATTAATTGAAAACCACCATTCTCTAATAGAGTCTTCATAGATTTTAATTCGAAGTGATGAAGATGACGAGGAACGTCGTACGCCGCCCAATGTTCTTTGTAATATTGTGCATCATAAGAAACATGATTAGGAACCGCAATAATTAAAACGCCATTCTGTTTCAGCTTCTGTTTAAAGAAGGCTAAAGTCTCAGGCATATCGGTTACGTGTTCTAACACATGCCACAAAGTAATAGCATCAAATTGTTTTTCTGCAACATGAGTTTGAATAGTAATCTTATCAGTAAATAAATTCAGGTTCTGCTCAGAAGCAATCTTACGAGCGTCATCATCCGGCTCCATACCAAATGTTTCCCAACCAGCATTTTTACAAGCTCCCAAAAACATTCCCGTGCCGCAACCATAATCTAAAATTGTTCCACGTGAAACATAAGAAGAAACCAAAGCAATCTTCTTTTTAAGGGTGTGAATTCTTACAATATGGTACAGTCTGTTTACTACTCCTTTTTTACTATTAGTGTGAGAAACATAAGATTCTGCTTTATAGTAGTTCCCTAATACAGAATTATCGGGGCGGGGATTTGTGAACTTAAAACCACAAGATTTACAGGAAGCGATATTAAAGTTTTCCTGGCTAACAGTATAATCTTTACATACCAAAAAAGGCTCAAACTGATTTGAGCCACACACTAAGCATTTTTCTAAGGTTAACATATTTTTAAATTGTTCTCGACTACGCTCGAACCGACAAAGTGTTTATATTATGTTCCACGTGGAACGTTTGTTTAATTGTGACTTCGAGGGCCTCAGTCACCGATTACTTGTGACACTTTTTAAAGGTGGTTGAGGCTCTCGAAACCGCCTTGAAATTTTATCTTCCTAAATGTACTAAAAGAACCGAAATATCAGCAGGGTTAATTCCTGATATACGACTTGCTTGTCCAATTGTAGTGGGGCGTAATTTAGTCCATTTGTCTCTTGCCTCTAAAGATAAGCTTGCTATTGCTTTAAAATCGAAATCAGGTTTGATTATATAGTTATCTAGCTTGGCAACTTTTTCAGCATTCTCCTTTTCTCTTTCAATATAACCTTCGTACTTCATTAAAATCTCAGCTTGCATGATAGTGTCTCCGTCTAAACAAGCAACCGTATTTTTTAAGTCAGAGCAGTAAATGGCCAAGTCATTAATGTTGACATCAGGACGAGAAAGCACATTAAAGTAACGCAACTTTTGAGTTAATGGGGCAGAGTTAATGCTTTCTAAATACGGATTAGCTTCGCTAGGTTCAGCACTTGTGTTCTTAAAGTATTTAATTAACCCTTCGTAGTTTTTAATCTTATCCGACACACGATCCATTCTATCTTTACTAGCTAAACCAATAGAGTGGGACAGAGGTGTTAAACGAACGTCTGCATTATCTTGACGTAATAATAACCGATACTCAGAGCGAGAGGTAAACATACGATATGGTTCATCGGTTCCTTTGGTCACCAAATCATCAATTAAAACTCCAATGTATGCTTCGTGACGCTTTAAGATTAAAGGCTCTTTTTCGCTGATTTTCAAGTGTGCGTTTATGCCGGCCATTTGGCCTTGACAAGCCGCTTCTTCATAACCAGTAGTTCCATTAATTTGTCCTGCAAAATACAATCCTTCAACCAACTTAGTTTCTAAAGTTAATTGCAATTGAGTAGGTGGAAAGTAATCATATTCAATGGCGTAACCTGGACGAAACATTTTAGCGTTCTCAAATCCTGGAATTAATCTCAATGCTTTTTGTTGAACATCAACAGGTAAAGAAGTGGAGAAACCATTTACATATATTTCAACCGTATCCCAACCTTCTGGCTCCACAAATAACTGGTGTCTATCTCGTTCTGAAAATCGCGTGATCTTATCTTCAATACTTGGGCAATATCTTGGTCCTAATCCTTGAATGCGCCCTGAGTACATGGGGGATTTTTCGAAACCAGTTCTTAAAATATCATGAACATCTTGGTTCGTATATGTAATATGACAAGGAACTTGTTTCTTCACCGGACGACCATCATTTGAAACAAAAGGAGAGGTATTGTCTAAGTAAGAAAACTTATCAATAGCCACATCGCCCTCTTGTTCTTCCATTTTAGAATAATCTAAAGAACGACCATCAATTCGTGGGGGCGTTCCTGTTTTCATTCTACCATTTTCGAAACCTAGTTTTACTAATTGTTCGGTTATTCCATAAGAAGCAGATTCGCCACTTCGGCCACCTCCAATTTGTTTTTCGCCTAAATGTATTAATCCATTTAAAAAAGTTCCATTAGTTAATACAATAGCTTTAGCTTTAAATTCTAAGCCCATTCCTGTAATAACTCCTTCTATTCTTTTTCCGTCTTTAGACACAATTAATTCGCGACACATGTCTTGCCAAAAATCAACGTTAGGCGTTTGCTCTAACATTTCTCTCCAGGTTTGTGCAAATAACATTCTGTCGTTTTGAGTACGAGGACTCCACATAGCAGGTCCTTTTGAACGATTCAACATTCTGAACTGTATTGCCGACTTATCAGAAACAATTCCGCTATAGCCGCCTAATGCATCAATTTCGCGAACTATCTGTCCTTTTGCAATACCACCCATAGCAGGATTACAACTCATTTGAGCAATGGTTTGCATATTCATGGTTAAAAGCAAAACTTTAGAACCCATGTTTGCAGCAGCAGCAGCAGCCTCGCAACCTGCGTGGCCAGCACCAACTACTATAATATCGTATTGAGAGGACATCTGTTTAAATGCTAATTAACTGTTATTTGCTGATGTAATGAATATAAATTCATAAGAATTCTTCCTGTATTATAATTTAATGGGGTAAAAATTTCAATATCTGAATTATTACGAGGATAACCTTCCACAATTTCTTTTGTTACAATTGCACCAACCACGCCTCCAATAGCACCTCCTGTGGCAATAGCCGCAGCTATATTCTTTTTCTTAATAGTTAAAAAAACAGCTCGTTTATTTTTTCCGACATTTTCGTTTGTACCCTTGAACACCGTATCGTTTTCTAGCTTTAAATTAACGTCTTTACCAGAAGTAAGAATTTCGAATCGCTTATTTTTTGGAAAAGAAAACGACTTATTATTGATAACCAATATTCGGTTAATAGAATCTTTAACATTATTAAAAATCA
Organism: Bacteroidia bacterium; assembly: GCA_046594225.1. Classification (GTDB taxonomy): domain Bacteria; phylum Bacteroidota; class Bacteroidia; order B-17B0; family Aurantibacillaceae; genus UBA4416. The sequence continues at coordinate 8,099 of JBKJPW010000068.1, read as the reverse complement.
CTATTTTTTGTTTCGAGCCATATAACTTCATTAATTCAATGCTCTTCTCTGAAGCGAAATAAACATCAAAAGTTAATATTAAAGTTGTATCGAAACTACGATAGGATTTTAACTTGTATGCATTTCCGTTTAATTGTTTTGTTTTTGAATTTAAAAGGCTAATTGCTGGCGGCACATACTCATCTTTTCTTGAAGAAATTACCTCAACAATGCCTACAAAAAACAACCTCGAAGTATCTATATTATCTTCTACATAATAGATGTATCCAATAGCATATTCATGTTTAAAAGCAGATCTATACGTTATTTCTGCTTTTTGGGAAAACGAAGAAAAATGATTTAAAAGAACGAGAAGAAAAAATAAGCTTCGGGTCATTAAATCATATTTAGTTTAGCCAACAACTCGTCTCGGTAAGAACCACCAATAGGAATTACTTTTTTGTTTTCTTCAAGTACAACTGTTTGATTTTCAATTGTTTGTATTTTGTCAATGCGCGCAATGAAAGAACGGTGTACGCGGATAAAATCACCGTTATTTAATTTTTTCTCTATGTCTTTCATTGTAGAATGAATAGTATAGCGAGTGTATTGAGTATTTAACACTACATAATCCTTTAAAGCCTCCACATAAAAAATATCTTTTAGGTTTACTTTAACTAAACGGCTGTTTGATTTTACGAATAAAATGTCTTTTGCAGCTTCGTCTTTATTTTCTACTAAAGAATATAAGAAATCACGTTCTTTTTGTACTTCAGTGTCTTTCTTGTGCTTGTATAAAGCCATCTCGATGGTTGAGTGCAAATCAATCTCTTTAAATGGTTTTAAGATATATCCGTAAGGTTCTGTGATTTTTGCTTTAGCTAATGTGCTTTCGTCGGCATAAGCCGTTAAAAAGATAACAGGAATGTTATAGTCTTTTTTAATGGTTTCAGCCACATCAATACCTGTCATGGGCCCTTTAATCATAATATCCATCAACACAATGTTAGGCTCAAGGTCAACTATATTTTTAATAGCGTCAGCTCCATTATTACTAATCCCTAAAACATTGTATCCCAATTTTTTTAAACTGTTTTGAATGTCTTTAGCAACGATGCTTTCGTCTTCTACAATGTAAACGTTGATGTTATTATTCTCCATTTTCTATTTATTAAATTCTATACTAAAAATTGTTCCTTTGCTTCTATTTAAATTAAGAGTCCCGCTAATCTGCTCTACCAATGTATCTACAAGCTGCAGGCCTAATGTTTGTGTGTTTTTTATATCAACATTTTCTGCAATTCCAACGCCATTATCACCTACATCAATTTTCACTTTATTTTTATCGACCCTCAAAGTTACAAAGATTATTCCATCTCTATTATCAGGAAATGCATATTTTAATGAATTTGATATAATTTCGTTAATAATTAACCCGCAAGGTATTGATGCATCAAGGTTTAGGTACAAATCATCGAGGGTTAAAATTAATTTAATTTTTTTAGTATTGATGGAATAAGTGTGAACCAGGTTTTTAGACAAAGTTGTAACGTATTCCGAAAAATTAACCGATTCGAAGTTTTTAGTTTGATAAAGGCTTTCGTGAATAAAAGCCATTGATTTTATTCGGTTTTGACACTCTTTTAAAAGGTTTAGGGCATAAGAATCCTTTACGTACGACGACTGAAGGTTTAAAATACTTGAAATAACCTGCATATTATTTTTAACCCTATGATGAACTTCTTTTAAAAGAATGTCTTTTTCTTTTAATGATTGGGTAATTTTTTCTTCATTAATTTTGTTTTCAGTAATATCGAATCCAATTCCCGAAACCTCTACTACATCATTGTTAATGTTTTTAATTGGATATAAATAGTATTGTCTAAACACTTTTTTGCCTTCAAGAGTTACCCTTTCTGTTGTTAAATCTACCTGTTTTCCACTAAAAGCACTAGTATATTTTTCATCCCAAAGAGACACAAATGGCGTTGTTTTTTGTTTTCCTATTTCCCTAATACTCTTTCCAACCTCTGGATAAAAGCCATACAAATCGAAAATAGCATTTGCAAAATTTTGATTTAGTGATGTAAATTTAAAGTCTTTGGTGATGGTCCACATTAGCTGATCTCCACTTTCAAAAATTGCTTTTAATTTGGTCGATTGTTCTAGTATTTTGTTCTCATTTTCAATTCGTTCAGTTATGTTTTGAGCAATAACCGATACTTCAACTACCTCGTTATTTAAACGGATGGGGTATAAATAAATCTCTCTATAAACGTCTATATTATTTACAACGCTTTTATGAACGAACACAAATGGCTTTCCTTCTAATACCAATTTATATTTCTCTATCCAAAATGCTTTTTTCTCCTTGCTTTGAATCGTATCTAAAACTGATATGGTTATGTTTTCTTCTAATTTTTTTCTTGGGATTGTATTCTTTATAAGATTAAAATAATTCTTATTATAAGATGTTAATTCTAACTTCTTATTAACTGTCCAAATTAAATGATCCCCACTTTCAAAAATAGCTTTTAGTTTTGCCGATTGTTCGACAATTTGCTTTTCAAATCTTTTATTTTCAGTAATATCATGAGCTAGACAAGCGACTTCAACAATTTCGTTATTAGCATTTCTAATTGGATTTAAAAATATTTCATTGTAAATGATTTTTCCTTCAGGGGATATTTGTTGTTTTTCGAGTATTAAAGAGTTCCCAAAAAAGACTTTTTTATATAGATTATACCAATACGATTTGTATTCTGCTTGTTTTCTTTTATGTAAAAGTGCGTGAAGTTGTGTATTTAAAATTGGCTCTGCTTTGTTATACCGATTGAAAACGTTACTAAAATTTTTATTAAATGATGTAACTTTAAACTCTTTATCTACTGTCCAAATTAAATGTGACGAGCTTTCAAAAATAGAATTTAGTTTTGCTGCCTGATTAATAGATTGATCTTGTAAATAACGAAGCTCGGTAACGTCATTCGAAATACATGACACTTCTTCTACTTCTCCATTTTTTAATATAGGATGAATGAAAATTTGTCGATATATTTTATTTCCTTTTGAATCTAACTGTTCCGTTGTAAATTCAATACTTGAAGCTTTTTTAAATACTTCATCATATTTAGTAATCCACCATTGGTGGTAGGCTTTACCGGCTTTGGTTTTTTGTGGTTTATAAATGTTATCGGTGGTTGGTTTAACGCCATATACATTGTACATCGCGTTTGAAAAATTTTGATTGAAAGAAGTAAAGAAATATTTTTTATCTACTGTCCATATTAACTGAGCCCCACTTTCAAAGATAGCTTGCAATTTAGCAGATTGTTCAATAATTTTTTGTTCAGCCAATCTTCTTTCGGTAGTATTTTGACCAATAATTGCAATTTCTGAAATCTCTCCTTTACTATTTCTAATAGGATGTAAAAAAATTTCTCTGTAATAAGTTTTACCTTTGTAACTTGTGTCTTTTATTTCGAAAAAGTCGACATTATTATCTATTTTGTTATTAAAAATATCTTTGTATTTTTTTACCCAAAATGTAATATTTAGCTGGTTTTTTACCCTAGTGTGAATATCACTAATGTGTTCGCCCGTTTTTAAATTATGGTCGAAGAGGAGTTTAATATAATCGGCATAATTTTTATTAAAAGAAGTAATTTTTAAGTCCCGGCTAACAGTCCATATTAAATGCGATGTATTGTTAAATATAGCTTCGTATTTAGTTGTTTGTGTAACTAATTCGTGTTGTATTTTTTGCCTATAATTAATTTCTTCTTTTAATTTTTTATTTGATTCTTCTGCCACCTCTGCCCGTAATTTCTCACGCGATAGTTTTTTTTCTGCTGATATATTTGTGATGGTAGTTTGTACTACATCTTTCCCATTGTAAATAAAAGGCGCTGTTTTTAATTCAACTTCAATAATATTACCTTTAGAGGTTTTTATTTTATAAAGTAAATCAGATAACTCTTCGCCCTTAATGGCAGATTTCATCCTATTTAGGGCTCTTTGATGTTGCTCAGGTAAAATATAATCCATTAAATTTACACCTATTAATTTTTTAGGATCTTTAATTTCTAAAATATTTGCTGCCGTTTTATTACAATACAAGCAAATTCCTTCATGAATAAAAATTCCTATTGGAGATGTGTCTAATAAATTTTTATAGTTATTCCATTTTTGTTCTAATTCCGACTGGTAATTTTTTTCTTGAGTTATATCTCTTATAACTCCAATGAAACTGATTATTTTCTTTTTTTGGTATTTTGGTTTAACTGTAACTTCGAGTAAAAGTTTTTTACCACTTTTGTGTAAAAAATTAAAGTGTTCTTTATTATTTTTTCCGTTGTTTGTTACTTTTAAATATTTATCTAAACTGGCAACATATTTTTCTTTATCCTCGTCGCATATTTGATTAAAGAAAATATTTGGATTATCATAAATTTCTTTAGGCTTACGTCCTAACATATCATAAACCGATTCGCTTATATAATTTATATGAGGTTCGGGATAAAAAGAAAATTCATAAATGATTTCTTTTACACTAGTACTGATACTATTTAATATTTCTTTGGTTTTTTCTAATTCCTTGTATCTTTCAATTCTTTCGTTGATTTCTAAAAAAGTTGATTGTATTACTTTTTTATTTTCAAAAAACACACAGTTAGATTTAGCTTCAACAAATATTTGTTCCTGTTTTAAATTATAACATTCTAATTCAATTGCAGGAAAAATTTTCCCTTTTAAAATAAGGTTATTATTATTTGTAAGTTTTTTATGTGCTGCTTTATGTATAAAACTAAATACCGATAATTGATCTAGTTGTTTTAATTGTGCAGCAGTAATTTTAAATAAATTAATTGCTTTTTTATTTAAATAATAAATGCGTTTATTGTCAAATAATATAACAGCTACAGGCAGTAATTCAAGAGTTTGACTATCTACATTATTAATTTTCAACTAATTAAAATTTATGGTTCTATAGTTTCGGATTTAGTTTTATCCTTGTCTAGTAAAATTGTTTTATCTGGTTTTTTATTATAAACAGAAGAATAATCTCTTAAACTTTCTTCATAAGTTGGTTCAACCTTAATTCCTTGAAATTTAACCTCAATATCGTTTTCATAAAAAACAGTTAAATAATTAAATCCAACCTCATCATAAAATTTCCAATCGTTCTGTTTCATTCCTCCTGTATAGGTTCCTTGTGTCATTTTACGTCCATTTTCATAATACCACGTGTGTAGGCCATCCTCATCGCCATTTAAAAACTTTCCTTCGAAACGTAATTTTTCTTTTGGCATATAAAAACGTTTCCATAAACTATCTGGTTTATCATTCACATATTTTCCAATTTCTTTATATTCAGGTGTTTCATAAATCCATAAACCTTCCTGCATATCATCTATAAATTCGCCTTTAGTAATAATTTTTCCATCTTCAGTGTATTCTGTCATTATACCATCGCGTTTATTATCAATATAAAACTCCTGACGCATTAAAGCACTATTTTCATAATACCAATTCCATTCGCCTTGGGCACGTCCTTTTTTATCGTACTTTCCTTTTTGTTCAATTTGTTTGTTAGGATAATAAAAAATCCACTCTCCTATTCGCTTATCATTAGCATATAAACCTTTACCTCTAAACTCTCCTGAGTTATGATATTCGGTCCAAATACCAATTCTGTTTCTTAAGCTATCTACAGCACCATAATCAGTTTTAATACCTTCTAAATAAACAATAGCTGAGTCTGGAACCGCTCTATTACGACATACATATTTTTTAATCATCACGTCGCTTGTATCATCTCTGGCAACTGGTAATGAATCACACATATATTTTTGACGATAGTGAAAGTGGGTTCCAACAGGCATTCCGTTAATATAACCACCTTCATACTTCATGGTACCATCTTCGTAATAATCTTTGTACACATCTAATTTTGCAAGCTCAGGTGCGTTTTTTATTTCTTTACCATTAGTAAATTTTTGTGTAGTATTTAAATTTCCTTTCTTATCATATGTTTTTACATATCCATCTACTGCGTCATCTTTGTATTTTTTTTCTTCTTTTAGTTTTCCATCTTCATAAAATTCTTTCCAAACTCCTTGTTTTTTACCGTTTTCATCCTTACGATTTAATCTATCTACACTAGCTAAAATACCTCCTTGATATTTCATAATAGAAATAATAACAGAATCTTCGGAATACTCATAAGCTAAACCATCAGGTTTACCTTTAAGGTATGGCATTAAAGTTTTTGTTTTACCAGATGGATAATAAGTAAAAGAATTTCCTTGCTTAATATCATTTACAAAAGCTTCTTTACTTGATACACGCTGATTAGTATCATAATTAAAAGTATAACCGTTTTTTTTACCTTCTAAATAATTAACTGATTTAGTTATTTTTCCTTTTTCAGAAAAGAATTTCCAGGTACTATCTAATTGAAAATTTTTACGATTACCTTCAATTTTTAACTTTCCATTTTTATAATAATTTTTCCAATATCCATCTGCTTTACCATCACGCATAGTTCCTTCTGATGACTTTGCTCCATTATCATAATAAAACGTATTATAACCGTTTGGGTTAGTTGATTGTGAATAGCTAGTAAAAAATATAAAATTAAAAACTACTAATAAGAAAAATCTAAATATATATGAAGATGGCATATATTAAATAACCGCGTTATAATTACGGTTAAATTTAATAATAAAAGCTAAGAGATTACTATAATTTAAGGCTAAAAAATTAAAATTTCTTATTAATTATAATATTGCCATTTGAATTATTCTTATTCTCTACTTTTTTATCTTCTGAATATGTATTTTTCGACATTAAAGCACCATCTTTATAATGTGCTAATTCTTTATTAGATTTAGTAATATCATCTATTTTCATAGATAAATTACCATTTTGATCGTAGTATGACCACTCACCGATTTCTTTACCGTTATTAAAATTTTTCTTCAATCCAACTTTACCATTTTCATAATAATATGTCCATTCACCCTCACGTTTATTATCTACAAAATTACCAACAGTTTTTATATTACCATTTGAATGATAAATAACATAATACTTAACATTGTCCTTTGAATTACTAGTTGTTTGACTTTTAACAGTAAACATAAAACATAAAAATAGTAGTGAAATTAAAATAGCTTTCATAATAGTGGATTTTGGTTATTATAAAAATAATCAATCTACTAATTGAATAATAAAATACAAATTAATTACAAAATATATTTCGTCTAAAGTCCAAATTTAGCCGATAATTCAAGCATTTTATTAATTGGCTTTTTAGCTTTTTCAATCATATCATCACTCATTAATAACTCAGGTTGTTCATATTTTAAAGCAATATAAATTTTTTCTAGAGTGTTTAATTTCATATACGGACAATCATTACAAGCACAACTATTATTTGGTGGAGCTGGTATAAATGTTTTAGTAGGACTTGCTTTTTGCATTTGATGAATAATGCCTGCCTCAGTAAGTACAATAAATTCCTGTGCTTCTGATTTTTTACTATAATTTAAAATAGCTGTTGTACTTCCAATAAAATCAGCATATTCTAAAATAGGGGCCTCACATTCAGGATGTGCTAAAATTACTGCTTTAGGATGTTGAGCTTTTAATTTAATCAGTTTTTCTAAACTAAAAATTTCATGAACCATGCAAGCGCCATTCCATAACACCATATCACGACCAGTAATTTTATTAATGTATGCTCCTAAATTTTTATCAGGGGCAAAAATTATTTTTTGATCTTTAGGGAATGACTCTACAATTTGAACAGCGTTTGTAGACGTTACAATAACATCTGAGAGCGCTTTTATATCAGCAGTACAGTTTATGTAGGTTAAAACAATATGATCAGGGTGAGAGGCTTTAAATGCTAAAAATTCGTTTGGCGGACAAGAATCAGCTAAAGAACAACCTGCTTTTAAATCTGGAATTAAAACTTTTGTTTTTGGATTGAGTATTTTGGCGGTTTCTGCCATAAAATGTACGCCGGCAAATAAAATGATGTCAGCTTGCGTTTTTTCGGCTTGTTGAGCGAGTCCTAAACTGTCTCCAATATAGTCTGCAATATCCTGAAT
>JBKJPW010000039.1:0-24727 GCA_046594225.1 Bacteroidia bacterium | reverse complement strand
TGGCCGTTTACATTGTATATGTTAATAGTTGAATTTCCTTCTATATTATTAATGTTAACTGCATCTGTTGTTGGGTTTGGATATATATTAATATTTGAAGGTATATTGTCTTCTGTTGAATTATCTATTTTACCAATTCTCTGATAGATAGCCAAAGTTGATTTTAATTGACATGATGTACCAAAAGCCCCCCAATTAGAATTAATTTTTGCTCTAACACGCACATTGTAAGTTGTATTAAATGAGTTTAAACCGGCTTGTAAAAAATTGTTATACTCAGTTGCTGTTATATTATTTGTAATTGTTCCATTAGTTGGATTAGTAAATTCGAATTCATAAGCATCAGCATTTATTACTACATCGCAAGAGAAATCTGAATCTAATAAAAATGTTTTACCGCAATCAGTTGTTTTGATTTTAGTTGTAGGAATACTAACTGGTGATTTTATTTGACAAACAGTTCCAAACGCCCCAAAATTATTTCCAACTTTTGCACGTACTCTTACATTGTATATTTTGTTATACTGATTTAAACCGGCGTCACTTAAAGATGCTGCATAATTAATCCTTAATTTATAAGTAATGGTATTCGTAATAATATCTGTATATTCAAATTCATATTGAGTTGCATATGAAACGGCATCAGCATAGAATAACTGATTAAAAGTAGTGGTTTGTAAACCGCAATCAAGTGTTCTAATTTTTGTTTCAGGAACAACAGTAGGTGATTTAATTTGACAGATTGTACCAAATGCTCCCCAATTATTTCCTACTTTGGCTCTTACTCTTACATTATAAATTTTATTAATTTCTAGCAAACCAGCATCACCTAAAGAAGCAGCATTATTAGTTCTAACTTTATAAGTAACTGAACCTGTAGTTGTTTCAGTATATTCAAATTCGTAATTTGAAGCATAAGAAACTGCATCGGCATAGTATAATTGATTAAAAGTAGTTGTTTGCAAACCGCAATCTTGTGTTCTGATTTTTGTCAATGGAACTTGAATTGGTGAATGGATTAAGCAAGAATCACCATAATTTCCCCATATACCGTTTAATTTTGCTCTAACACGAACCGAATAGGTTCTATTAATATCTAATAAACCTGCATCGCCCAAAGAAGCCGCTGTATTAGATCTGATCCATGTGCTAACTGTATTTGTTGTTATATCTCGATATTTGAATTCGTAATTAGTAGCTCCGCTTACTGCATTACAATAAAATAATTGATTGAAAGTGGTTGTTAGCAAGCCACAATCTTGTGTGCGTATTTTTGTTAAAGGAACAGGGTTACAAGCAGCAGCTACTTCGCTAACCGAATTACAACCAGTTGCATTACCACTTATGGTTGCATTTGCCGCATTAACACCTAAATAATTACAAATGGCTTGAGCTGCGCAGTTTGATAGAATCGTATTACCCATTATAATTACTGATCCTGTAATTGTTATTGGGTGATTTAATCCATTTATATTATTTAAAGCTATATTATTTGTGATATTGATGGTTCCAATAGATGACAATAGATTTAATTCATTGAGATTTTGCAAATTACAGTTATAGATAGATAAGTTATTAGGAACTTGATTTAAATTATTTAAGCCACCCAAGTTATTTAAATTTGGCAAGTTACTAAGGCTTAAATTATTAATTGTTGTGACGTTATTCAGCTCATTTATATTTGTAATGCTAGTACAAGAAGAAATGTTCAGATTGGTCATATTGGGATTAAAAGATATTCCAGAAAGAGATGATTGATTTGGACAACTTTGTAGGCTTAAGCTTTTTATGTTATTTAAAAAAGAATAATTTGAGAAATTGAAATTATGTAAACTACCTCTTATAGTTAAATTATTTAATGAGACTAATTGGGTCAATCCATTTAAATTTGAAATATTCGGACAGTAGTCAATAAATAAATCATTTAAAGAATTTAGCTCTGGTAATGTAATTGAATTTAAAGAGCAATTTCCAATAAATAAGTTTCCTAATGTTTGAAGATTTTGTAAGCTATTTATTGTGTTAAGAGTATTGCTTCCTTCAATGTTTAGGTTATCTAAAGAAGTAATGTTGTTGAAACCAGAAAATGATTGTAGAGCATTGTTATTCCATAATTGGAAAAACGAACAGCTAGTTAAATTATTAAAACCAGTTAAATTTTGAATTTGAGTTTTAAAAAATCTGAAATTTGTAATAGAAACTAAGGACTGTAATGCATCAACGTTTGTAATATTACAATTTCCGTTTTGATCTCCAACAATTAAAGTACCATTTATACAATTCACTCCAGGATAATTTATCGAAAAATTATCAATGTCTTGTTGAGTAAGTAATGTAATATTACCATTATAACATTGCGCATTAATAAAAGTGGATACGATTAGAGAAAGTAGTAAAAAGATTTTTTTCATAAGGTTTTTTTTAAATTTTAGCAAAACTACCTTTATGAATAAATACACAAAGTGTCATTTAGTATCTACCAGATTTGACTTAGTATTTAACATGATACATTATTAAAACACAAAGCCCCTCATGAATTTCATGAAGGGCTTTGTAATTATAATTAAAAATTATTAAGCTTCAATAGCTACTTTAGGAGCCGCTGCTAAAATCTCTTCGTTAGCTGCTGATGCATACTGCTCAAAGTTTTTAACGAATTGACCTGCTAAATTTTGAGCTGTTTTACTGAAAGCATCTTTGTCTTTCCATGCATTTTGCGGTTCTAAAATATCTGCAGGAACTCCTGTACAAGATTTAGGGAATTTTAAACCAAAATAAGGCGTAGTACCAAATTCTACTTTATCTAATTCGCCACTTAATGCAGCTGTAATTAAAGCACGCGTGTAAGATAATTTAATACGGCTTCCAACTCCATAGCTTCCGCCAACCCATCCAGTATTTAATAACCAAACGTTTACATTGTGTTTCTTTAATTTCTCACCTAATAACTCAGCATATTTTGTTGGGTGTAAAGGTAAAAACGCTTTACCAAAACAAGCAGAGAAAGTAGTTGTAGGTTCAGTAATTCCCATTTCAGTTCCAGCAACTTTAGCGGTGTAACCACTAATGAAGTTATACATGGCTTGACCAGTATTTAACTTAGAGATTGGAGGTAAAACACCAAAAGCATCACAGGTTAAAAAGAAAATATTTTTAGGAATATCCCCAACTGCTGGTTCAACAGCATTATCAATATAGTTTGACGGATAACTTACACGAGTATTTTCTGTACGAGAGATATCAGCGTAGTTAACAGTTGTTGTTCCTTCGTAATAATTTATGTTCTCTAATAATGAACCAAATTTGATGGCATTAAAAATCTGAGGCTCTTTTTCAGCAGTTAAATCTACACATTTCGCATAGCAACCACCTTCAAAGTTAAATACAGATTTATCAGCCCAGCCATGCTCATCATCACCAATTAATTTACGGTTAGGATCAGCAGATAAAGTTGTTTTTCCGGTTCCAGATAAACCAAAGAAAATAGCAGTATCGCCATCTTTACCAATATTAGCAGAACAGTGCATAGAAAGCACTTTTTTCTCATGTGGTAAAATATAGTTTAATACTGCAAAAATTGATTTTTTAATTTCGCCAGTATAACCAGTTCCACCAATTAAAATCGTTTTTTTAGTGAAGTTGATAATCGCAAAGTTATGTTGACGAGTCCCATCAATTTTAGGATCCGCCATAAAACCTGGTGCGTTAATAATAACCCAGTCGTGTTTAAAGGTTTTGATTTCTTCAGTTGTTGGACGTAAGAATAAGTTAGAAGCAAATAAATTACTCCAAGGATATTCGTTTACAACACGGATATTAATTCTATAAGTTGGGTCAGCACAAGCATAAGCATCTCTTACCCAAATTTCTTTATTACCTAAATATGCTAACATACGGTTATGTAAAGCATCAAATTTATCAGCTTCAAAACGGTTGTTAACATCTCCCCACCAAACGCTATCTTTGGTATTTTCGTCGTATACAACAAATTTATCTTTAGGAGAGCGACCCGTAAATTCTCCAGTATCAATAGCTAAAGCGCCAACATCAGTTAATACACCTTGTCCGCGAACAATCGTTTCTTCAACTAGTTCTGATGGATGCAAGTTCCAATAAGCCATTTCAACATTTGCTAAGCCTAATTGGGCAACAGAAGCATCTTGTGCTTTTAATCCAATTTCGTTCATTATATAAAGAATTTTAGTTTTTAGTTAGGCTGCAAAAATACGAAAAAATCGAGCCGTTTCTGACTCGATTTTCCACAATTTAGTGATGAAAACTTCAATTTTGTTGAAAAAAAATCAGTTTTTATAGTGCCTAAATGAGTTTTATCTACCTTTATGCTGACATTCAGCATTTTCATTCACAATAATTCTATCGCTAGTTGCTGCTATTTTTTTTACTTCTTCTATAAAATCAATCATATCTTTTTTAGCCGATAACTCAGATAAATTAAAGCAATAGTCTGTTTCACCTTCTCGCCCCCAGTTTACAGTTTTGTAAGCTGGTTTTTTAGCATGACCATCTACGTAAGCTAAAAAAGCGGTTCTTTTTTCGCTATCTGTCCCTGCACCTTTGCTAGTAAAAGAAACTAATAACCTATAAGTAATAGGAGCTTCTGGAGTTTGAGTTGTTGTTGCAGTAGATGTGCTTTCTGTAGATTTTGCAGCTTCTTTTTTTGATTTGCACGATAAACATGCTAAGCTAACTAATGAGGCTAAAAAAAATAATTGTTTCATCGTTTTTATCTTTAAAATAATTTTAATGGTTTATTTAAATTTTCGATCCATTTCTCTATTTAAATCCTTTGTTTTTAAATCTTCTCGTTTGTCATAGGTTTTTTTACCTTTTGCGATGGCAATTTCAATTTTTGCATAACCATTATCCGAAGTAAATAAAACAGTAGGAATAATAGTTAAACCTTTATCTACCATTTTTTTTTGAATTTTAGTTAATTCTTGCTTATTGAGAAGTAATTTCCTTTCTCTTGTTGGTTCGTGATTGTATAAATTTCCTTCGGTGTAAATACTAATATTTAAACTTTTAATAAATAATTCACCATTTCTGAAATAACAAAAACTGTCAACCAAAGAAGCTTTTCCTTCTCTAATGGCTTTAATTTCGGTACCAAGTAATACAAGACCTGCCGTATATGTTTCAATAAAACTATAATCAAAACTAGCTCTACGGTTTTTGATTGATATTTTTTGCTGTATATTCGGTTTCAATTAGTTTAGATTTAAAGCACAAAGATACATAAATACTTGTTGGAATGATACACTTAAAGGAAGCTGAAGAAAAAGATTTAACGACAATTACCAAATTGGCGAAAGTAATTTGGAACGACCATTATGTAAGTATTATTGGACAAGAGCAAGTGGATTATATGTTGGATAAAATGTACAATCACAAAAGCTTGGTTGAACAACTTAATATTAAGAAGCAGATTTTTTATTTAGTAAAAGAAGGGGAAGAATCTTTAGGATTTATAGCTATTAGTTCTGAAAATATAAGCGATTATTTTTTACATAAATTTTACATCAATCAACAAAAATCAAACGTTGGATTAGGTACAATTGCACTTAATGTTTTAGTTGAAAAAATAAAACCTAAATCACTGACTCTCACAGTAAATAGACAAAATTATAAATCCATAAATTTTTACTTTAAAAATCATTTTAAAATTGATAGGGTAGAAGATTTTGATATTGGAGATGGTTATGTTATGAATGATTTTGTGATGGTAAGGAAGTTTTAAATTCTCAATTTAAATATCAGTTCGAGTTATTTTATCTGTCTCTTATGAAATCTATAGCGAAGTATTTATCTAAGGTTCTCGATACCTCCGATAGCTATCGGGATTTAAAAAGAACATCTAAAACTCTCTCGAACTGACTCTGAATTCTAAAAAGCCATTTTCTTAAAAATCTTACATTAAAAATACCTAGGTTTTATTAACGTTTGACTCTTTATATCTCTTGAAAAAGCTATAAAACATACCGTAAAAAACCTTATATTTAAGCTTTTAAATAACCTATGGAATATAACACACAACTTCCCAAATTGGAGATTCCGGAATATGGAAGAAATATCCAGGTAATGATTGATCATTGCATCAAGATTGAGGATAGAGACGAACGAAATAAATGTGCCAGAGCTATTATTCAAATTATGGGTCAGTTAAACCCACATTTGCGAGATATAGCTGATTTTACTCATAAACTATGGGATCATTTATTTTTGATTTCTAAATTTCAGTTAGATGTAGATTCTCCATATCCTCGTCCTAGTGCCGAAACGTTTACTACTAAGCCTAAAAATGTTCCTTACCCGGCTACCAAAATTCGTTACAAACATTATGGTAAAACCATTGAACGCATTATTGATGTTGCTAAAACATACGAAGAAGGTGATGAGAAAAAAGAATTATCTCGTTTAATAGCTAATCACTTAAAAAAATCTTACGTAAACTGGAATAAAGATTCCGTAACAGACGATGTTATTTTTAAGCAGTTTAAAGAGATGACCAATAACGAATTACACATTGATGAAAATTCGGCATTGACACATGCTAACGAATTGAAAAACAAAAATCACAATAACCAAACGCCAATTAATTTAAGTGCGAGAGATGGTGGTGGTGGTAATAACAAAAACCGTCACAACAAAAACAAGAAAAATAAATTCAAACACCGCAATAATAACAATAGACCAACATCCTAGTTTATGGCCATTTTTGAAGTTACAGGAGGAAAACAATTAAAGGGAGATATTATCCCACAAGGAGCAAAAAACGAAGCGTTACAAATTTTATGCGCTGTTTTGTTAACTCCCGAAAAAGTTACCATTAGTAATATTCCTGATATTGTAGATATCAATAAATTAATTGATTTATTAAGAGACTTAGGTGTTAAGGTTGAAAAAACGGGACACGAAGAATATACATTTCAATCAGACGACATAAAAGTAGATTATTTAGTGTCACCCGAATTTAAAAAGAAGGGTGGAGGCTTAAGGGGTTCAACCATGATTATTGGTCCAATGCTAGCACGTTATGGCGTAGCTTATATGCCAAAACCAGGCGGTGATAAAATTGGTCGCCGTAGAATGGATACTCATTTTATTGGTTTCGAAAATTTAGGTGCTAAGTTTGAGTACGATTCTGATAGCGAAAACTTTAAAGTAACTGCTACAAAATTAAAAGGAGCTTATATGTTATTGGACGAAGCATCAGTAACAGGAACCGCTAACATTGTAATGGCAGCTGTTTTAGCGGAAGGAGTAACAACTATTTACAATGCAGCGTGCGAACCTTATTTGCAACAACTGTGTAAAATGTTAAATAGAATGGGCGCTAAAATTACTGGCGTTGGTTCTAATCTATTAACTATTGAAGGTGTTACTTCATTAAAAGGAACAGAGCATCGCATCTTACCAGATATGATTGAGATTGGTTCTTTTATAGGTTTGGCAGCTATGACACAATCTGAAATTACAATTAAAGATGTTTCTTATGATAATTTAGGTTGTATTCCAAAAGTGTTTTCTCGTTTAGGAATTCAAATGGAACGTAGAGGAGATGATATTTATATTCCTTCTCAAGAACATTATGAGATTGATTCGTTTATTGATGGTTCGATGTTAACTGTAGCAGATGCTATTTGGCCGGGATTTACCCCCGACTTATTAAGTATCATGTTAGTAACTGCAACTCAGGCAAGAGGTAATATATTAATTCATCAAAAAATGTTTGAGAGTCGTTTGTTCTTCGTAGATAAACTAATTGATATGGGCGCACAAATTATTTTATGTGATCCGCACCGCGCCACAGTTATGGGCTTAGATAGAAAAGTACAATTACGTGCTATACAAATGGCATCACCCGATATCAGAGCAGGAGTAGCCTTGCTAATAGCAGCAATGAGTGCAAAAGGCAAGAGTACTATTTTTAATATTAATCAAATTGATAGAGGTTACCAAAATATTGATGGACGTTTAAATGCTATTGGAGCCGAAATTATAAGAAAAAATAACTAATGAGATTTATACAATTAATAGTTCTTGCAAGTTTATGTATTGCTATTACTTCATGTAAAAGTAAAAAAGAAACAACAGGTTCTACCGCTTCAACTGAAACAAAAAACACAAATGAAATAACTCCAACAGTTAAGGTTGATGTTGTAGAAGGAATTAATTTAGGAAATAAAGCTCCCGAAATAATGCAGGCTGCCCCTAAAGGAAATGTCATTACGCTTTCATCATTTAAAGGAAAAATGGTATTGATTGATTTTTGGGCAAGTTGGTGCGGACCATGTCGTGCAGAAAATCCTGCTGTGGTGGCAGCATATGTTAAATATCACCCTTTAAATTTTAAAAATGGAAAAGGTTTTGAAATATTAAGTGTATCACTCGATCAAAATGCAGCAGCTTGGGAAAAGGCTATTGAAAAAGATAAATTAATATGGCCTTATCATGTTAGCGATTTGCAAGGCTGGAGTAATGCAGCCGCTATTAGATATGGAGTAAATAGCATTCCTACTAACGTATTGGTTGACGGTAATGGCATCATTATTGCGAAAAATTTAAGAGGAGCTGATTTAGAAAAAGCATTAGAAGCACAGATTAAGTAGGATATAAAATTTATACAGAAAGCATGATATTTTTTTACAATTATAAATTCAGTAAACATTTTTTTTGTTTTTTAATGGCTTCTTTTTTATTCTGTAGTATGATGGCTCAGGATGCTGCTAAATTAAATATAGGAGAGCAAGCTCCTAATTTAGTTTTATCGTCCAATAATAATTCTATTCAAAGTTTTTCATTTCCATATCAAAACAAAGTGGTTTTATTGTTTTTTTGGTCATCTACTGTATCTAAATCACAAGAAAATATTTATAAATACAAACGTTTATATTCAAAATATTCGGATGTTGATTATAAGACATGTGATGGTTTTGATGTAATATCAGTTGCTTTACAAAGCGATAAAATAGCCTGGGAACAAGCTTTAAAAGATTACGACTTATCTAAAATAAACAATTGTGTTGCTCAAAAAGGATACAATGATATTTTTATTAAAAATTATAAAATTAGTCAAACACCAAGTAGTTTTTTAATAGATGAGCTGGGTAAAATAGTGTCGGTTAATCCTTCCATAAAAACAATTATTGATTATTTAGATAATAAAAGAAGTGCTACATTAAATACAGACGTACAAACAAAATTAGCTGGTAAAATTATGTTTGGAAAAGGAACTCCTATGCCATTATCAAATGAAAAATTATGGTTATTGAGCGATAAAAAAGATTCAATTGAATCGGTAGTGTTGGATGATAGAGGTGCTTTTTTGTTTAAGAACATTAACGCTGCGGCTTCTTATAATTTATATTTAAAAAACAATTCAAAAATTACAGATGATCATTTTGTGTTTTTAACCTCAGAAAACGGCAATATAGTTTCTAACTTTAAAATTAATGAAATAGGTTATGACTATACTATTTTAGATGCAGAAATGCCTTATTTAAAGCCTTTGTATGATAATGAAGTTGTTGTTAAAAAGGATAGCGGTGCGATAAAGAACTTGTACTATAGTGGTATGTTTTTTAACTCTAAAGAAAATGTATTATCAAGCGAAGCGATTTCTAAATTAAACTCAATTATTGCTAAATTAAAATCTAATGCAAAAGTTAAAGTTGATATTGTATCGCATACGGATAGTAATGGAGATGCCGCCGCAAATACAGTCATTTCGTTAAAACAATCAAATAGCATTGCTGCTTATTTAATTACTAAAGGCATTTCTAAAACAAGATTAAAAAGTATAGGAAAGGGAGAGTTTGAAATTTTAAATAAGTGTCGCGATGCCGTTCAGTGTTCTGAAGCAGAACATAGTGTGAATAGAAGAACAGAATTTAAGTTTTATCCGATACAATAGTTCACTTAATAATATGACAAGGTCTCTTTTTTTAGTTTTCAATATATTTAGTTTAATTTTATTTTCTCAAACTAAGTTCCCAAATCCTATTCCTTTTAAAACAATTGATTATTTGGATAAGGCAAAAGTTAAACAGACATATAATGTTACTAAAAACGAAAAAAAGGGTTTTTTGTTTTTTGACATGGGATCAGAACCTATGGCAGAAGTCATGTTTAATGGTTCTAATTTTGTGTTCACAGAAAAAAATATTACAATATTTCCGGTTTATTTTTCAGGGCAATTAAAAAAGAAAACAAGTGATGATATTCCATCAAAAATACCAACTCAAATTTTACGATCTCCAGAAACATCTAAATTCAAAGATTTTAACTTAACAAATGATGATTTTCCTGTATTAATAGTTTATAACGAAAAAAACGAATTGTGCGGATTTTCAAAAAATGTTCAAAGAATTGCAGATATTGATTGTGGATTGGAGATGGTTAAATTTAAAGTATTGAGATTAAAGATTATGACCGAGGAGAAAAATAAAACCCTAAATCCTTATGCCGGTAAAGAAGTATTTGTATTAGGAGGAAAAAACAATGATACTATAGCTAAATTAGTGACAAATAAATACGGAGATTTTAATGCTGAAATTCCAGATTTAAATCAAGACTACCTTATTACAGTAAACGAACAAAATAAGAGTATTAACTTCGTGGTTTTAGGAACTCAATCCGGTAAAGTGGTGGGGCGTTTTCAAGCTACAGATAAAGGGTTTGAATATAGAATATTGCAAACTGAATTATCAAAATTACCTGATATTGCCATTGAAGAAGATTTAGAAATGAAAATAACTCATTTTAAAGAAAAATCTTTAAATAATTTTATCATAACTGAAACATTGTACTATGAATTAGGAGAAGTTTCATTAACTTCAAGTTCGAAAACATTGCTAGGCAAAATAAAAAGAATTTTGGATTCATACCCAGAGTTTAAATTATTAGTAATTTCTCATACAGATGCGCAGGGTGAAGATGAAGGAAATTTAAAATTATCGATTAAGCGTTCTGAAAAAGTAACTAGTTATTTAAATTCCTTAGGAATTGATAATATAAGATTAAAAGCCGAGGGAAAAGGAGAATTAGAGGTTAGAAATAGGTGTGTTAATGGTGTGGACTGTTCTGATAAAGAACATGAGTATAATAGACGAACAGAATTCAAATTTTCTAAAAAATGAAAACACTAATTTTATTTGCAGCTCTTGTTTTAGGTTTTATAGTTAAAGCCCAAAGACCAGATAGATTAAGAGTAGGGGAAAAAATTCCTTTTTCAAGAATTGTCTTATTAAATCAAGATCATCAAGCTACAAATATCGATTTACCTAATGGTAAAAACACGACTGATAGATTTGTATTAGTGTATTTTTATTCGCCCGACAAATCAGTTAAAGAACTCATTTCATTTAATAACGATGTAGAACGGATTTTAAATAAATACCAAAACAATTCCTGCAAAGGCGCCAGTGATATTGAATATGTAACCATTTGTTTAGAAAAAGACTTCTCGAAATGGCAAACATTGTTAACCGAAACAAACTATAATAAGGCTAAATTTACAGGTAAGAAAACAAATTATTTAGCTGAAGACGGATTGAGAGACAAAACCGTTTCTGCTTTTAAAGTTTCAAAAACACCTTCTTTATTTTTAGTAAATCCTAAAGGAAGATTGTATTTACAAACAGACAGTTTTGAAGTATTAGAAAAAACCTTTGCCAATATATGTAAAGTAAATGCAGCGTATTCAACTGCTGATATTTCAGGTAAATTATTATTAGGAGATAAAACTAAAAGCCCATTAACTGAACATCAGGTATATTTAGTAAAAGGTAATACAGATACAATCAAAAAAACATCAACAGATAGTTATGGCGATTTTGTATTTAAACAAATTGATACAACTCAAAATTTGAGCATACGTATTGAACAAAATATTAAAACCAAAGGTGGACCAAAAGTTTATTTAGCTAAACAAAATGGCGAAATTGTTTCTGAGTTTAAGCGTAATGCAATGGGTAATTTCGAGTATAAATTATTGTCTGTTGATGTTGAAAAATTAAGTGTATTGGAAGAGGATGATGATATCACCATGAAATACAAGAAGTTTAATTCTACCAATAAAAAAGACTTAATTGTAGCTGAAAATGTATATTACGAATTGGCTAAGTATTATTTGATAACTGAAAGTGAAATTGTATTAGATAAAGTATTGTCTATTTTAAAAGCATCATCTGGAGTAAAATTAGAAGTTATTTCACATACAGATTCTCAGGGTGACGATGCCAGTAATTTGAAGTTGTCCGAAAATCGCTCTAATACAGTTATTGATTATTTGGTAAGTAAAGGAATTGACAGATCTAGATTAAAAGCAATTGGTAAGGGAGAACTAGAAATTAGAAATCGCTGTGCCAATGGAGTTAGTTGTTCGGATAGAGAACACGAATATAACCGCCGAACTGAGTTCAAGTTCATTAAAAACTAATCATTTTTTATTTTTATCGGCATTAAAAAGATTCTAACCAATTTTTAGTGGTTGATTTTGTTTGCTTTGGTCACTGAGCTGCGCCCACTAAGCTTGTTGAAGTATATTGAAGTCCAAAAGTATAGAAAGAAAAGTAAGAATTAAGAGGGACTACAATTTCTCTAACGTCAACCATGACATGAACAGCAATATACCCGCCTAATCGGGCAGTAGGTTCATTAAAAACTGACAAATTTTCGGGTTTTTTGGTATGGCAAGCATATTGATTATGTACATTTGCCAAAATTTTTACTATGGAACAGAACGAGAAAGACCCAATTAATCAAACCGAAGAGAATGTTGTTTCCAATAACGAACAACCCACTGAAGAAACTACTGCTGAAACTGTGGTTGAAAATATTGCAGAACCAATCAATTTAGAGGCAAAAATTGCAGAATTAAACGATAAATACCTTCGTTTGTATTCAGAATTTGATAATTACCGCAAACGTACTATTAAAGAAAAATCTGACATTATCCGTTCGGGTGGCGAAGATGTTTTTAAAGTAATTATGCCATCTTTAGATGATTTTGAAAGAGCCATTAAAGCAAATGAATCAGTAACTGATGCTGCTCCAATTAAAGAAGGAATTAGCTTAATTTACCATAAATTAAAATCAGCTTGCACTGCCAAAGGTTTAGAACCAATGGATACTATTGGTAAACCATTTGATGCAGATTTCATGGAATCTATTACGAGTATTCCTGCTCCAACCGAAGATTTGAAAGGTAAAGTAGTTGATGAAGTAGAAAGAGGATATAAATTAAATGATAAGGTAATTCGTTTTGCCAAAGTAGTAGTAGGTAATTAAAAATAGATTTTAATCGTATATATGCTTTTATGCCTTATATGGTTCAATAATTAATAAAGATGAGCAAAAGAGATTTTTACGAAATATTAGGAGTTACCAAAAGCGCTAGCGACGATGAGATTAAAAAGGCTTATCGTAAGTTAGCTATTAAATATCATCCAGATAAAAATCCGGATGACAAGGCAGCTGAAGATAAATTTAAAGAAGCCGCAGAAGCTTACGAAGTACTAAGTAATACTGAAAAACGTCAGCGTTATAACCAATATGGTCACGCAGGAGTAGGTGGTGCTTCTGGTGGAGGCGGTGGTCATTACGGTGGCGGAGGCATGAACATGGACGATATCTTTAGCCAGTTTGGAGATATTTTTGGAGGCGGAGGCTTTGGTGGCGGAAGATCGAGTGGAGGAGGGGGAAGACGTGTAATGCGTGGTTCAAACTTACGAGTAAAAGTAAAATTAAACTTACAAGAAGTTGCCAAAGGAGTTGAGAAAAAATTAAAGGTAAATAAGTTTGTAAGCTGCGGAACTTGTAAAGGAAGCGGAGCTAAAAACGGACAATACGATACTTGTAAATTATGTAATGGTTCGGGAGTTCAAGTAAGAACACAACAAACGTTTTTAGGGGCTATGCAAACACAAACTACTTGTAGTGGGTGTAGTGGCGAAGGAAAAACTGTTAAAGATAAATGTAATACCTGCCATGGTGATGGTATTATTAGAGCTGAAGAAGTGATTTCAATTAATATTCCAGCAGGCGTTGCCGAAGGTATGCAATTATCTGTTGGTGGAAAAGGAAATGCAGCGCCACGTGGTGGAATTAATGGCGATTTATTAGTATTAATTGAAGAAGAAGAACATCCGGAATTAAAACGTGATGGTAGTAATTTATTTTACGATAGTTATGTAAATTTTGCAGATGCTGCTTTAGGAACTAGTATCGAAATACCAACAGTTGATGCCAAGGTTAAAATTAAAATAGAACCAGGCACACAAAGCGGTAAAGTGTTACGATTAAAAGGTAAAGGCTTACCAGATGTGAATTCTTATGGCACTGGCGACTTATTAGTTAATATTAATGTTTGGACTCCTCAAGCATTATCTGCGGAAGAGAAAAAAGCATTAGAAACATTAAGAACTTCTAAAAACTTTGAACCTAATCCTAACCGAAAAGAAAAAGGTTTTTTTGATAGAATGAAAGAATACTTTGAGTAGTTTTGTCATCCTGTCCCGATAGTAATCTGCATGTTTCAGGATCTACGAAAATAAGAATTAATAAAAAGCTTCTTTGAATTTTCAAAGAAGCTTTTTTGTTTTTATTAGCATATTAAAAAGTAGTTAGTTAAAGAAGAAGCCATTTAAAAATAGAATATAAACCATATGAAGTGTATTGAAACAAAAATATTTTAATAATTTTAAATGCGAATAAAGTAAAAATTGTAAAGGTGAAAAATGAAGAAGCTTACTGGACTATTTGTCTCGACTGTAAAGGTCGAGGAAAAAAAAGTAGGAAAATTCGTAAAAGCATAAAACTTCAATATCAATTAGCTTTAGAGCAATTTAAAAAAACAAGTAGTGAAATAAATCCTCCAGTTCCTCCTAAAGGTCAGCTGTATGTTTGTTCTACCTGTCGCGGATCAGGCTTAGTTCATTCTTCTAGCCAACCTATTGCAGATAATTTAAACTATCCACACATTGCTATTATTGGTGGTGGAATAGGAGGCGTAGCTTTAGCTGTGGCTTGTTTACATCGCCAAATTCCTTTTACACTTTATGAACGTGATAGTAATTTTGAGGCTCGCTCTCAAGGTTACGGACTAACTTTACAACAAGCGAGTAAAGCCATTGAAGGATTAGGAATTTTCTCTTTGGAAAAAGGAGTGACTTCAACAAGGCATATAGTTCATACAACACAAGGAAAAGTAATAGGAGAATGGGGCATCAGAAAATGGATGCCATCAGTTGCGCAAACATCATTAAAGCGTAGAAATATACATATTGCAAGGCAAGCGTTACGCCTAGCTTTACTTGAACAACTTGGCGGACATGATGCAGTAAAGTGGGGACATCAATTAATGGATTTTAAAGAATATGAAGGCAAAGGTGTTGAACTGAACTTTCAAGTAAATGGAAAAATACAAAGTGCTAAGGCTGATTTATTGGTAGGAGCAGATGGTATTCGAAGTTCAGTAAGGAGGTTGTTGATTGGTGAAGATGTTTCTCCTTTATGTTACTTAGGTTGTATTGTCATTTTAGGAATTTGTCCTTTAGAAAATCTTAAAGGATTTGAAAATTCTTTGTTAGACTCTGCTACGGTTTTTCAAACCGCTAATGGTAACGAACGCATTTATATTATGCCTTATTCGTCAGACTCAGTTATGTGGCAACTTAGTTTTCCAATGTCAGAAAATGAGGCAAAAGCTTTGAGTGCACAAGGCACCCATGCACTTAAAAGTGAAGCCTGCCGTAGAACTCAGTGGCATGATCCTATTCCTCAAATTTTAGCAGCTACAGAGGAAACTCAGATTTCTGGGTATCCTGTTTATGATAGAGCACTACTTAATTCTGAATTATTAGCAAAAGGAACTAACGTTACTTTGATAGGAGATGCGGCTCATCCTATGAGTCCGTTTAAAGGACAAGGTGCTAATCAAGCGCTGTTAGATGCCTTAGCATTAGCGCGTGAGATTTCAAAAGAATGCAGACCTTTATCTCAATGGCGAGATGTTGGAATCAGAAAAAGTGTTTTAAATAAGTTTGAATCAGAAATGTTAGAACGCAGTGCTATAAAAGTAAAGGATTCAGCAGAGGCCGCGGAGTTTTTGCATTCCGAAACAGTGCTTTATGAAGGAGATGAACCGAGAGGACGAAGTAGAAAGAAAAAAGATTAATTAATTTTTTTAGCAACCACAATCATTTCCTCACCAATATTTAAGAACTCCAACGTTTTATAAATCATGTTATGTATTTTCATATATAGCTTTAATTTCCACATTGGTTTTTGAGTAAATGTATTAAAATATTGTTGTCTTTCTGAAGCTTTAATAGTGCTATTAGCTTGTTGCTGAGTTTGCTTTTTATCGCCTCTTAACCTTTTCAATAAAGGAAGAATTGTGTACATGATAAACAACTTAATTTCAAAGGAAGACTTAATGGTTTTAACTTCATAACCATGCTTTTTTAATAATTGGGTAATTGTTTTTTTACCAAAATAGTTCACATGGTCTAAGCCCATCATTTTCCAACTATCCTTATGTTTTTTAGCGAAATAAGAATCTATCTGAGGAACCTGAATCACAATATAGCCGTCCTTAGCTGTAATACGGGCACATTTAGCAATCACATCATCCGCTTTGTCAATATGTTCTAAAACATCCCACATGGTTACTATATCAAATTTCTTATCTTCTTTCATGTCAAAGAAATCAATATGATCTACTGGTAATTTTAAATCGTTTTTAGAGTAGAGGTAAGGTTGTTCTGAAATTTCTATACCATACACTTCATAACCCAACATCTGCCCGGTTAACATAAAGTGTCCCCAACCCGCACCAAGATCAAATAACGAACCGCTTGATTTGTATTTTTTAATTAGATCGTAACGTAATTTATGACGCTCAATCTTTACAAAATTATTTCCGTTACGAACAGCATTTGCTACATTTTCATCTTTGTAATTTTCGTAAGAGATTTGTTTTCGGAAATAAGGAGGAATAAATGTAAAAGAACATTTATGGCATTCAACCACTGAAAATTTTTCTTTTTTGTATAAAACTTTAAAATCAGATGGATTTTTATTGTCGCAAACGCAACAGTGAATGTCTTCAAAAATATCTTGCATAAATAATGTTAAGGTTGAGTTTCTTGTTCAAAAATAGATTCAGTAATAGCTTTTGTGTCTCTAAAATAAGAAACACCACCCCAGCTAAACATTTTCTTTTGGTATACAAATATTTCACTTTCTTTTACCACTGTACGTTGTAAAATAACAACGCCTGTACCAACTATAGTTTCTTCGGTTACTCCTGGAGGATATTTATCTAGTAAAGCTTTTTTCTTTGGATCTATATCAACGGCTATGGCTAAATCTGATTTTAATAATTTTTCTATTTCTGCTAAACGTCCCTTTGCATAAGAATCACCAGCTTTCGCAATTAATGCTTCCTCATATGGAAGTTTAGCTTCCTGATAACGTTTCATACTAAAAAGTGCATCTCCTTTATCGCGTGCTTCTTTATATTTATCAACGGTTAAGACTGGAGGCGTCGTTTTTGCTTTTTCTAATGCTTCTTTAGCTGCTTTTTCTTTAGCTAATCTTGCAGCTTCTGCGGCAGCATTTGCTTTATCTTCGGCTGCTTTTCTAGCGTTTTCATCTTTCGATAATTTATCTGCTAATTCTTTGTCGGCTTTTTCTTTTGCTAATCGTGCAGCTTCGGCGTCGGCCTTAGCCTTATCTTCTAAGGCTTTTTTAGCTGCATCTTCTTTAGATAATTTGTCATTTAATTCTTTGTCGGCTTTTTCTTTCGCTAAACGAGCAGCTTCTGCATCAGCTTTTGCTTTGTCGTCAGCTGCTTTTTTTGCGGCTGCTTCTTTGGCTAATCTATCTGCTTCTAATTTATCAGCTGCGGCTTTTTTAGCTGCTTCTTCCTTTGATAATTTATCATTTAATTCTTTATCGGCTTTTTCCTTCGCTAAACGAGCAGCTTCGGCATCTGCTTTTGCTTTATCTTCAGCCGCTTTTTTTGCCGCTGCATCATCTGCTGCTTTCTTAGCTGCTGCATCTGCTTTTGCTTTATCTTCCGCTGCCTTTTTTGCTGCTGCTTCATCTGCTGCTTTTTTAGCTGCTGCATCCATTGCTGCTTTTTTATCAGCGGCATCTTTAGCTAACTTATCAGCTAATTCTTTGTCGGCTTTTTCTTTTGCTAAACGGGCAGCTTCGGCATCGGCTTTTGCTTTATCTTCGGCAGCCTTTTTTGCTGCTGCATCATCTGCCGCTTTTTTAGCTGCTGCATCTAGTGCGGCTTTTTTATCAGCTGCATCTTTAGCTAACTTATCAGCTAATTCTTTGTCAGCTTTTTCTTTTGCTAATCGTGCAGCTTCGGCATCCGCCTTAGCTTTATCTTCAGCTGCCTTTTTAGCTGCTGCTGCAGCATCTGCTTTCGCTTTTTCCTCAGCGGCTTTCTTTGCTGCTGCTTCAGCATCCGCTTTAGCTTTAGCCTCGGCAGCTTTTTTAGCGGCAGCCTCAGCATCTGCTTTTGCTTTATCTTCAGCAGCTTTTTTAGCTGCTGCTTCATCAGCTAATTTTTTCGCTGCTGCATCTTTAGCTAACTTATCGGCTAATTCTTTATCGGCTTTTTCTTTTGCTAAACGAGCGGCTTCAGCATCTGCTTTTGCTTTGTCTTCTGCTGCTTTCTTCGCTGCTGCATCTTCTGCCGCTTTTTTGGCTGCGGCCTCATCTGCTGCCTTTTTAGCTGCCGCATCTGCCGCTGCTTTTGCTGCTGCCGCTGCGGCTGCTTTATCAGCCTCAGCTTTTTTATTTAATGCTTCCTGATCTTTAATAATAATCTCAATCTGTGCTAATTGATCTTTTGGATATAATTCTGCTGGTTTAAATGTTAGTGCTTGGTTATAACCTGCTCTCGCCATGGTCCAATCCTTCTTTTTAAAAGCATTATCCGCCGATTTAACAGCAGCTGCATAATTCGCTTCTAATTCTTTTGCTTTGTTAATAGCATCTAATTCTAATTGTTTTAATTTATCTAAAGCAGATAACATTTGGTTACTATAGGCTTCATCATAATCAAAATTATCGGCAGTAGAATTATAATTTACTTTAACTAAAGGTTGGTTTAAAACCGAATAATCTATTCCTGGTAAAGGTTCAAACAAACTAATAGATTCAATATTAAAGCCTTTAAAATCTCCCTGGGTTTTATCGAGTGGCACTCCACGTGTTGAAACCGTAAATTTTTTGGTACAGTGACCTTGTTTTGTAACAATAACAGTATAATCACCGTTTGGAGGAATTTGAAATTTAAATGCTCCGTCGTCTCCAGTCATCGTTTGTAGGATTTGTTTACCTCCCTGCATCAATGTAACGGTAGCTCCTTGTAATTTTTTTCCTGATTTCTCAATTCTACTTGAAAAGGGCAAAGTCCAATCTTGTGAAAAGGACAAAGTAGAATAAAAAAGAAAGAAAAATATTATAAGTTGGGTATACTTCATAAAGTACAAAGCTGTAGTTTTGTATAAAGGTTTAAATTTAACTAAAATTCCATAAAGCGGATTACAAAAATTATGCACAAAAAGACAATTGAAACAAATTTTAGCTTTTGGGAAACCCAAACTTATTTTACTGATATCGACCTTATAGTTGTTGGAAGTGGAATAGTGGGTTTAAATGCCGCTATTAACTATAAAGAGAAATATAAAAATGCCAAAATCGTAATTTTAGAAAGGGGTATTTTACCTCATGGTGCTAGCACTAAAAATGCAGGTTTTGCCTGTTTTGGTAGTGTAAGCGAGCTATTAGCTGATTTGAAAAAAAGTACAGAAGATACAGTGTGGCAAACAGTTGAAATGAGAATAAAAGGACTAGAACTTTTAAGAAAAAGGTTAAGCGATAAACATATCGATTATAAAGAGTATGGAGGATATGAGCTATTTGATAATAAAAGTAGATTTGAAGATTGTAGTCATTCAATTGACAATTTTAATAAACACCTTAAGTCTTTTGTAGGTGTAAAAAGCACCTATAGTATTGAAAATAAGAAAATTGAAAACTTTCAATTTAAACAGATTAAGGGCTTAATCTTAAATAAAAAAGAAGGGCAAATCGATACTGGAAAAATGATGCAAAACCTCATTCAACTAGCATTAAGTAAGGGTATTATTATTTTAAACTCTATATCTGTTACAAAATTACAGGATTTAAATACAGGAGTTGTTTTACAAAGCTCAATTGGCGATTTAAAAGCGAAGTCAGTTATTATTGCTACTAATGGATTTGCAAAAGAGTTATTAAAGGTAAAAGATGTTAAACCTGCCAGAGCACAAGTTTTAATAACAAAACCCATTCATCATCTTAAATTAAAAGGAACCTTTCATTACGATGAAGGGTATTATTATTTTAGAAATATTGGAAAACGAGTTCTGTTTGGTGGTGGACGAAATTTAGATTTTGAAAAGGAAACCACTAGCGATATTCAACTTAATCCTAAAATTCAAGCCAATTTAGAAAAACTTTTAAAGACTGTTATTTTACCAAATACGCCGTTTGAAATTGAACAGCGTTGGTGTGGTATTATGGGAGTGGGTGATGAAAAAAGACCAATTATCAAAAAAATTTCTCCCAATATTGTTTGTGCAGTTCGAATGGGAGGAATGGGAGTTGCTATAGGATCTTTAGTAGGGAAATTGGCAGTAGAAGAACTTTAATCATTTAGGTGTTTGATAGTATTTTATTTATGTATAATAAACATTACTATTTAACATAATGTTAATTATAAGTCTAAATAGAATTGCAATATACTGACTGTCAAACTCTTATTATTACCTTAAGTATGTTACAAACGCATTTTCATGGTATATTTTTGCGACCGTATTAATCCCGTAAGATTAATGAAATAGCTCTTAATTATTCTATTTCATTATTGTCTTATATAAAAATTATAAGAAGTATGAAGTTATCCATGTTCAAATTCAATCTGCCAAAAGAATTATTGGCAGAACATCCCGCAAAAAATCGTGACGAAAGTAAATTAATGGTTCTTGACAGAGCTACAGGAAAAATTACTCACAAAAAATTTAAAGATATTATCAATTATTTTGATGATGGCGATGTAATGGTGTTGAACGATACCAAAGTTTTTCCTGCACGTATGTACGGAAATAAAGAAAAAACTGGTGCAAAAATTGAAGTTTTTTTATTACGCGAATTAAACGCTGAAAGCCGTTTATGGGACGTTTTAGTTGATCCTGCTCGTAAAATCCGTATTGGAAATAAATTATATTTTGGCGAAAATGATAACGTTGTAGCTGAAGTAATTGATAATACAACATCTAGAGGAAGAACCTTACGTTTTTTATTTGACGGACCTTATGAAGATTTTAGAAAAGCATTATACGATTTAGGTGAAACGCCTTTACCTAAATATATTAAGCGTGAAGTTGAAGAAAGCGATATTGAGCGTTACCAAACGGTTTTTGCTAAAAATGAAGGCGCTGTAGCTGCTCCTACTGCTGGTTTACATTTTAGCCGCGAATTATTAAAACGTTTAGAAATTAAAGGTATTAATTACGCTAATGTAACTTTACATATTGGCCTTGGTACTTTTAGAATGGTTGAAGTAGAAGACTTAACTAAACATAAAATGGATAGCGAAGAAGCTATTATTACTGAAGAAGCTTGTAAAATAATTAATAACGGAAAAGATAAAAAGAAAAAAGTGTGCGCTGTTGGAACAACCGTTATGCGCTCTCTCGAATCTTCAGTTTCTACAACTGGTCATGTAAACCCTTACAGTGGTTGGACAAATAAATTTATTTTTCCTCCTTATGATTTCTCGGTAGCTAATTGTATGGTAACCAACTTTCATATGCCAGAATCTACTTTGCTAATGCAGGTAGCAGCATTTGGCGGTTATGATTTAGTAATGAAAGCCTACAAAGAAGCTATTAAAGAAAAATATCGCTTTTACTCGTATGGAGATGCGATGTTGATTTTGTAAATACAATAAACTATTTATTTGAAAAGCCATCACTAGATTTAGTTGATGGCTTTTTTTTTGAGAAAATTATTAATTAAATTTTAACGAACTGGATATTTTGAAATCCCTAACTGCTTACAAATTGCCCAGCATGTTATTTTATTAATTTGTGGATGTCGTGGTACAGATGTTTGTTTATCTCCTTTGTGCCAAATCTCGTGGTTAGAACCTTCTCTTAATAATTTACAATCACATTTTTTTAAATGGGAAATAAAATCTCTGTACTTAACCATAAATTATGCGTGTATCAATATGTTTGATGGCATAATTATTCTATTTTGAGTAGCTCTAACTCTTGTTAAGGGCTTTTGCTTATACATTTCTATAAATTCCATAAAAGCATCAATAGCATTATCAATAGCTTCTTTTTTTGTTTTACCTTGTGAAATAACGTTAGGATATTCCTTTATTTGTGAAGCATAATATCCTGATTCTTTGTCAAACTCTAAAATAAAAGTTACTGGAATTGAATGTGGAATTTTCATAATGTAAAGATAATACATTTTTTAATAAAACCAACGTGAGGGCTTAGTTTGTGATTTTTTCACTTTAAATCACAAATTGTATGGTAACCAACTTTCACATGCCAGAATTTACTTTATTAATGCATTAGAGGCATTTGGTGGTTATGATTTAGTAATGAAAGCCTACAAAGAAGCTATTAAAGAAAAATATCGCTTTTACTCTTATAGAGATGCGATGTTGATATTGTAAAAAAATTATTTGAATATTATTAAAAAATGCAATCTTTGTAAAGATTGCATTTTTTATATAAAATAATCCATCTCGTTTATGTCAGATAACAGACTAAAATATATAGTTCAAATTGACGGACTTAGGTGCTTTGCAGTTCTGGGTGTTATAATTGCACATTATGAAATTTTTAATTCTTGTTGCGTCCCAATTAAAAAAATTCCTTTTGCTACTGGTGTAAATTTATTTTTTGTAATCAGTGGTTATTTAATTAGCCACATATTACTAAATAAAAGAAATGAAATTGAAAATAAAACAACAACTATTAATAAAGAAATAAAAAACTTTTTTGTAAAAAGGACTTTAAGAATTTTCCCTATTTATTTTCTTGCAATTATTTTTCTTTTTCTGTATAGATATAATGAAATAAAAGATTACAGTGTTTATTTACTGACATATACAACCAATATATACATGACTTTTCATAATACATATATTGGAAACAGAACTCATTTATGGTCATTAGCTGTAGAGGAACAATTTTATTTGATATGGCCTTTTATACTGTTTTTTGTAAAAAAAAATAAATTTCTTTTTATTATTATATCATTTATTATCCTATCATTATTTAGTAAATTTTATTTTTTAAATTACACGCCTTATCAAATTGGATCAAATGCTTTTTTAATAAGTTGCTTTGATTCATTAGGGATGGGAGCACTTTTAGCTTATTTACAATTAAATCATTTAATGATTTTTGAGAAAATCTTAAATAAAAAAGTATTACTTTTCTTAATTATTTGTTACATCCCTCTATTCATTTTTCCTAATATTTTGACTCCTCAATTTGATTCTTTATTGAATAATTTTTATACTTCGTTAATTTACTTTTTTATGGTTGGTATAGCAGCTCAAAATAAGTTTAATAATATAATTAAAATTGCCTTCGAAAATAAGGTAGCTCTTTATCTAGGGAAGATTAGTTATGGAATCTATATCATTCATAATTTTATGCCTGATATGTTTTATAATTTTTTTGCTCAAAAATTGCCTCCAACAGATCACCAATCTATCAGAGTTATTTACTGGATTTGTTTAACAGTAATTTTAGCGTCAATATCTTGGTTTGTAATAGAAAAACCAATATTAAAATTAAAGAAAAATTATTATTAATGAATGATAGATATTTTCTCTACCCTGTTGGCAATACTTACAAAATAAATCCCATCTTTAAACTCACTTGTATTAAGAATAAAATGATTATTAGAAATAAACTTCACATTATCAATCAATGAGATTTGATTACCAATAATATCATAAACTCTTACAATTCCTTTCTTAATATCAATATTTGAAACAAAATTTATTTCGTTTGAAGCTGGATTAGGAAATTTCTTAATAATATTATCATTTGAAGGCGACTCATAAACAGATACTATACTTGAGCTTCCTACTAAGGTTGAATCTGATTTTAAAAAATAAACATCAGAGAGCAAAGCGCCATATCCTTTTGTGTACCCGATACAAGCATAACCTTTATCCTTTGTTGCAATGATTTTAAAAGTTTCATCATTGTCTATAGAACCATAATCTGTTCCGTTAATATATCCAAGATTTGTTGTCCATTCAAACAATTTAAATTGCAAATTAAATCCTGAAAAAAATTCTTTTTCCATAAACCCAATAATATTTGGATTTCTTTTAGAAAAAATGAAAGAAGTAAATTCTTCATCATAACCAGCATAACCATGTTCTTGATGGGATATCTCAATACCTGTGTTATCTAATTTAAGAGCGTAACCGTCAAGTTTACCAACTCCAAACGATGCTGTTCCACCAGCAATATATAAATCTCCACTTGGATGTTCAATAATTTGATTCCCAAAATCTTCAGCACTTCCTCCATAAAATTTCCGCCATAATGTGTCTCCAGTTGTATTTAATTTTAATACCCACACA
>JBKJPW010000077.1:0-11436 GCA_046594225.1 Bacteroidia bacterium | reverse complement strand
ACTAATTTTTTATAAAAACTCATTTTTTTTCTTGCACCCCCCCTTTTTTTGATATATTTTTGTCAAAAAATTGACAATTTTCACTTATACCCCCCTATAAAACCAAAAAATTATGAGCACAAGACGAATTTTAGCCATGCAAGATGTTGGAAAAAGAACTCCTGTAGAGTTTAATAACAACAACCAACAAGTTTCTCAATATTATGGATCAAACGTATTTGGTTTAGATGCCATGCGCGAGTTCTTATCTGAAGAAGCATTTAACAGTATTCAAAACTCTATGCATCAAGGAACTATTGTAGAGCGTAAAATGGCGGATCAAGTTGCCGCTTGCATGAAAGCTTGGGCGCAAAGCAAAGGCGTTACTCACTTCACTCACTGGTTTCAACCATTATCTGGAGCTACTGCCGAAAAACATGATGGTTTTTTTGAACCTATTGAAGGCGGACGAGCTATCGAACGCTTCAGTGGTAATGCTTTAGTACAACAAGAACCAGATGCCTCTTCTTTCCCTAACGGAGGAATTCGTAATACATTTGAAGCACGTGGTTACACAGCTTGGGATCCAACATCACCAGCATTTATTTGGGGTGAGACATTATGCATTCCTACCATCTTTATTTCTTACACTGGCGAATCTTTAGATTTTAAAACTCCTTTATTAAAATCATTACACGCAATAGATAAAGCAGCAACTGATGTTTGCCAGTACTTTGATAAAAACGTCACTAAAGTCATTGCAACTTTAGGTTGGGAGCAAGAATATTTTTTAGTGGATTCTGCTTTATATAATATCCGTTACGATTTACAACAAACAGGTCGTACATTATTTGGTCATGCACCAGCTAAAGGCCAGCAATTAGAAGATCATTACTGGGGTTCAATTCCAGAAAGAGTTTCAGCCTACATGCGTGATTTTGAATATGAATCTCATTTATTAGGAATACCTGTTCGTACTCGTCATAACGAAGTTGCTCCTGCACAATTTGAATGTGCTCCTGTATTTGAAGAAACAAACTTAGCAGTAGATCACAACTTATTGTTAATGGACGTAATGGAAAAAGTGGCAATCCGTCATAATTTCCGTGTGTTAATGCACGAAAAACCTTATGCAGGCGTAAACGGTAGTGGCAAGCACAATAACTGGAGTTTAGCTACTAATACTGGCAAAAATTTATTATCACCAGGTAAAACGCCTAAAACAAACTTACAATTTTTAACCTTCTTCGTTAATACCGTAAAAGCAGTTTATGAACATGGTGATTTGTTGCGCGCTTCAATTGCTTCTGCAAACAATGATCATCGTTTAGGTGCTAACGAAGCGCCTCCAGCAATCATGTCTGTTTTCTTAGGTGAGCAATTATCAAAAACTTTAGATGAATTAGAGAAAGCAATTCACAATGGCAAAATGAGTCCTGAAGAAAAAACGGCTTTAAAAATGAATATCGGTCGTATTCCAGATATCTTATTAGATAATACAGACAGAAACAGAACATCTCCATTTGCATTTACTGGAAATAAATTTGAATTCAGAGCCGTTGGTTCTTCTGCAAACTGTGGCGGACCAATGACTGTGTTAAACGCTATCATGGCTGAACAATTAGTGACGTTCAAAAAAGATGTGGATGGATTAATGAACAAAAAAGTGGAGAAAGATGAAGCCATTTTTCAAATTCTAAAAAAATATATTATCGAAAGTAAAAAAATTCGTTTCGAAGGAAATGGTTATGGTGATGCATGGAAAGCAGAGGCTAAAAAACGTGGTTTAAATAATATCTCAACAACACCAGGCGCTTTAGAAGCCATGATTTCTAAAAAAACATTGGCAATGTTTGAATCACAAGGAATTTTAAATCACCGTGAACAAGAGGCTCGTTATGAAATTGCTTTAGAAACTTACACTAAAAAAATTCAAATCGAATCTCGTATCATTGCTGACATGGTAAGTAATCAAATCATTCCTGCTGCTTTAAACTATCAAAAAACTTTAGTAGAATCAGTAAGAGGCATGAAAGAAATTATGACACCTGCTGAATTTAAAGTAGTAGCGAAAAGTCAGTTAGAATTAATTAAAGAAATTTCTGAAAAAGTAACGGTTATCAAAACAGAAGCTGATTTAATGACGGAAGAACGCAAAAAAGCAAACAACTTAGATAACGCAAAAAAACAAGCTCATGCGTATTGCGAAAAAGTAAAACCTTACTTTGAATCGATGCGTTATAATGTAGATAAGCTCGAAGGTATTGTAGATGATGCCACCTGGCCATTACCAAAATACCGTGAAATGCTTTATTTAAGATAGTTCTCGACTACTCCCGATAGCTATCGGGACGAACTGACAAATTATAAAATCCTCATTCGCCAGCAGGCTGATGAGGATTTTTTGTATACAAATGAGCCCACCAAATCAATACAAATTGGATGGGAATTCTAATAATAGCTATCCAAAATAAGATACCTCCTATTGTCCATGTATCAATTAGCATTTGTATATGGATAATAAAAAACACAATTAACATAGCGATAATAAGCCAAGCAGCTACTTTTCGGGTATTTTTCGGGATCAATAAAAGAGTAAATACTACTTCACACAAGCCGCTTAGATAAATGCAAAATAAATGCAGGGGAATATAACCGGGCATTATTTTTTGATAAAACGCGGGTTGCAAAAAATGATTAATTCCTGCTCCAATATATAGTAAAACCATTAAATAAAAGAAAATCTGTTTAAATATGTCTTTCATATGCAGATATTATTGTTTTTTAGTTGTCATATGGTTTACCCAGTTTAGTTATTGATGTTTGTGCTTGTGGCAAACATGGGTATTTCATATCGACAAATGTATACTGAAGTCATTCAATATAATTTTAAGTATCCAATTTAGCCTGTATAATTACAAAAATACTCTAAATAGGCATAAAATAGGCGTTTTCAATAACAAAAGCCATCTTGTTTTCGTGAAAATAGTGGCTTTATTTAGACGAATAGGCTCAAAATAATGTTTAAAATTTTTGCAGTTTTAAAAAAATATATATCTTAGCAACTTATAAGTTTAATTTACCTAAGTATTAGGCGATTAAAAACAATAAAAACAACCTATGAAAAACTTAAAAAAACTAGCTCTAACCACTACCGCTATTATCGCGTTTGTATTTTCTGTAAGCGCTCAGAAAAATTATTTAAAAGATGCTGATGTTGCATACGACAATCATCAATACTTTAATGCTATTGAGCTTTATAAACAAGCTTATACTAAAGTAAAAAAAGCTGATGCAAAAGCGAGAATTTTATTTAGAACTGGTGATGCTTACCATCAAATTAATGATTTAAAAGGTGCTGAAACATACTACAGCAAAGCTATCAAAGCAAAATACCCTGATCCAATTGCTATTTTAAATTTAGCAGATGTATTAAAAGCTCAGCAAAAATATCCTGAAGCTATAGTAGAGTACAACAACTACAAAAAAGAAATGCCTTCTGATGTTCGTGGAGAGAATGGTGTTAAATCTTGCGAGCTTGCTCAGCAATGGAAAGATGCAAAAAACACTCCTGAAACTCGTTTAAAAGTTGATAATATGGCTTTATTAAATTCGAAAGAATCTGATTTTAGTCCTGCATATTCTGATAAAAAGTATACAAGTTTAATCTTTACTTCTACTCGTCAAGGTGCTACTGGAGCAATTGATATTACAAACGGTCAAAATCACTCTGATTTATATGAAGCAAAATTAGATAAAAATGGAAAATGGAGTACTCCTGCGCCTTTAGTAGCTGCATTAGTTTCTAAAATGAACGAGGCATCTGTTTCTGTTTCTAAAAAAGGTGATGTGATGTTTATGACTCGTTGTCCTGAAGCAAAAGGAAAAAGCTTAAAATGTCAATTATATGTTTGTAAAAAACAAGGTCCAGCTTGGGCAGAACCTGAATTATTGCCTTTCAATGTAGATTCAGTTTCTTTTGCACATCCTGCAATTAATGTGGCTGGAGATATACTATATTTCACATCTAAACTAGCTGGCGGATACGGTGGTAAAGATATTTGGATGAGTACTTATAATAAGAAAGATAAAGCTTGGGGACAACCCGTTAACTTAGGGCCAAGTATTAATACTGCTGGTGATGAAATGTATCCATATATGGCTGATGATGATAAAACTTTATACTTCTCTTCAAACTACCATTTAGGTATGGGTGGTTTAGATATTTTTAAAGCAGAGAAAGCAGCAGATGGCAAATTCACTAAAGCTCCAGAAAACTTAAAATCACCAATGAACTCTGCAGGTGATGATTTCGGTATTATTTTCGAAGGCAAAAAAATCAAAGGTTACTTTACTTCAAATCGTGATGGTGGAAAAGGAAGTGATGATATTTACTCATTTATTTTACCGCCATTAAACTTCAATTTAACTGGTACTGTTGTAAGTGATGAAAACAATGAGCCTGTATCAAACGCCTTAATTCACTTAAAAGGATCAAGCGGAGATATGTACGAATTTAAAACAACTGCTGATGGTAAGTATAACTTCAAGTTAAAAGAAAATACGTCTTATGAAGTAACAGTTGCTACTGATAAAAGCACAACATCTAAAACATTTACTTTAGGATTCTTAGCAAATAAGGATATGGGTAAATTAACTACTGTTGATGAAAACGAATCGAAAGATTTTGTAAAAGATTTCGCATTAACACCTGTTAAGGCTGAAATTCGTTTCCCTGCTGTATTATATGAATTAGGTAAAGCAGATTTAAAACCTGAATCAAAAGATTCATTAAATTTCTTATACCAAACATTAATGGATAATCCTTCAATTGTTATTGAATTACAAGCTCATACGGATAGCCGTGGTAATGATGCTAAAAATCAGATATTATCAGATGCTCGTGCTAAGTCTTGTGTGGATTATTTAAATATTGAGAAAAAAATTCCTTTAGCTCGTTTAATGAGTAAAGGTTGGGGTGAGAAAAAATTATTAATAAAAGATGTAGTTATTAATAAAGCTAAAACTAAAGAAGAAAAAGAAGCTTTACACCAAAAAAATCGTCGTACAGTATTCCGTATTGTTAACTGGGATTATGTAGATCCAAACGCTCCTAAATCTGATAAACCAATTTTCAAGCCGCAAGTAAAAGGCGAAGAAAATTCAGAAGAAGTTGAAACTAATGAAGCAAAATAAAAAATAAATTTAAAAAAACCCTTGCAAAGTAATGCAAGGGTTTTTTTATTATATCAAATTTTGTTAATTACATTTTTATTAGGCCTTCTATTGATTAAATAAAGTAATTTTGTGTTGAATTAAAATTAGAAATTGTGCGTGATATAGTTTGGACAATTATTGTTATTTGGTTGATTTGGAAAATTTATGATGCGTTTAAAAGCATGTCAAAAGCCAAAGTACAAACACAAGGATTTAATAAAAATCAACCATCTTACCATCAACAAAAAGAAGGGGAAGTAAAGATTGATAAAAACATTCATCTTAAATCACATTTCAATCCAAATGATGGGGAATATGTAGATTACGAGGAAGTAAAATAATGCAAAAACACTTTATATATTTATTCCTTTTTTTAATAGGTGGTTTAAAAATTTACTCGCAGGAAAATCCTCCTCAAGCTCCTGCACCACCGCCCTCACCAAGTAATTTAAGGCCAGTTGCACCAAAAGATTTTAACTCATTTAAAGAGAGGTTATATGTGGGCGGTAACGTAGGTGCTTGGTTTGGTTCAAGCACATACATTAATGTGTCTCCAATAGTGGGCTGTAAAATCACAAAAGAACTTTCGTTCGGTGTTACTGGAACTTATAATTATTACAGTCAAACATATAACGGACAAAAATTTGTATCAACTATTTATGGAGGCGGAGCCTTTGGTAGATACTTAATTTTTGAGAATTTTTTTGCTCAAGTAGGTGCTGAAAGATTAAGTGTTTTAGATTATACATCACTAATACCAAATAGCAGAACTTTGGTAGATAATATTTTAGTAGGTGGTGGTTACCGACAAAAATTTTCAAATAATGGAAGTTTCGTAGCTGCCATATTTTACAATGTAAATCAAACTCCTTTGTCGCCTTATCCAAATCCAATTATTCAAATTGGATTTAATATTGGGCTTTAATTACTTCAATATAATTTCGTTGTACCTACACATCGTAATTATATTTTTTGTACCTTAGTAGATACTAAAATCCTATTAAATGAATAAAATATTATTTACTTTTGTTTTTATATATTTTTCATTTTGTGTTTACAGTCAATATACAGACTGGACGTATTTATCTCAAACTATCGAAAATACTTGTATTGAAGAATACGGATCAGATTTATGGATTGGGAATAGAACTGGCTTAGTTCAGTATAATAAAATAACTGGAAACAAAACTCATTACGATAAAACAAATACTCCCTTACCTGAAAACTTTATAAGATGTATAGCTATTGATGGGAATGGTGTAAAATGGATTGGTACTCAATTTGGACTAACACGTTTTGATGGGTCATCATGGATAACTTATAATACTTCGAATTCACCTTTACCAAATGCTTGGGTAAATCGTTTAGCTTGTGACGAAAATAATAATGTATGGATATGGGTTGGCGTTGGAATAACAAAATTTGATGGAACAAATTGGACTACATATAACACCAGTAATTCATCTATACCTTCTAACTATATAAATTGCTTATTTACTGAAGGTAACAACGTTTGGATAAGCAGTAATGTTCTGAGTAAATTTGATGGAACAAATTGGACACATTACAATACATCAAATTCCAACATAAATCTCCAACAGGGTATTCAAGACATTACAAAAGATAAGTCTGGTAATATTTGGTTGTCTCATGCTGGCGCTATTCAAAAATTAGATACATCGGGTACTTTTACGATATATAACAACTCAAACACTAATTTAAATTATATTGGTCTAAAATCTATTGCTGCGGATACAAATAATATAATATGGGTTGGTAGAAATGG
The DNA here is from genome assembly GCA_046594225.1 of Bacteroidia bacterium. Classification (GTDB taxonomy): domain Bacteria; phylum Bacteroidota; class Bacteroidia; order B-17B0; family Aurantibacillaceae; genus UBA4416. The sequence goes on along the minus strand of JBKJPW010000077.1, from coordinate 4,454 downwards.
CGCAACTAGCACACCACCTGGTGGCTTTATGTCATTTGATGGTTCAACATGGACAAATTACGACTCACTTAATACTAATTTTAATGCGAATTCTTTAGAAGACATCTTAATTGATTCAAATAATGAACCTTATGGGGTAAGTTTATTTGAAGGAGACTTACATCATCTAACTTCATCAAACGTTGTTAATATAAAACTCAATAAATTAAATGTAAATCACTCCCAAATTAGAAATATTAGATTTGATCCGAATGGTAATCCAATTATTGGAACCAAAGCATCAGCTTATCAAACAGGTTTATTTAAATATGATTGGGCAGCTCTTACGCCCTTAAGTCACTATAATGATTCATCATATAATTTCAGTTCTGATAAATTTGGGAATATATATGTTAAAAATAGACATACTGTTTTTAAATTCGATGGGGTTAACTGGAATAAATTAAACGGATATCCAACTACCTACATACCTATTCCAAATAATCCTGCTATTGGATGTATTGAAAATGATACTTCTGGAGGATTGTGGGTTGACTACTTAGCCTCTTTAACTTTTAGTGGTACAGGCCAAGCAACTTACCATGAAGGATTAGCCTACTATAACGGTTCTATTTGGACAAGTTATTCTTATACTAACTCCCCTTTACCAGATGTGGCTATAAATCAGATCAGAATTGACAAGTCGAATTCTAATATTTGGCTGGGTACCTCAAATGGATTGGTAAAGTTTGATAAAGTAACATGGTCTATATTCACCCCAACTAACCCTGCTATTCCAAAAAATGTTCAATGGTTTGACATCGACTCCATTGGAAATATATGGTATAGTAATGCCGCAGGTGGGTTTATTAAATTTGATGGGACAAATTGGACTAATATTATTAGCCCTAACAATACTGGAGGCTACCTTGTTACTATTGACAAAGCTGGTGTTATATGGCAAACTCATATCGCAGATATTTTGAAAAGCTACGACGGCACTAATTGGGTAACGTATAGTTACACTAATTGTCCTTTTCCTAGCGGGTTTAATTTTTCAAATCTTACTGTCGATAAATATAATAATAAGTGGATTAGTACTAGTTATGGGGTTTTTATTTTTAAAGAAAGTACGGGCTCTATAACGGAAATTAAAGATATAAGTAATTTAAATTCCAATATTATAGCATACCCAAATCCTTTTTATGGCCAGTTTAATATAAAACTCAATCAAAAATATAAAGAAGTTAATTTAAAATTATATGATTGTTTTGGACAAGAAATAATAAATACAAATTATTTTGATTCAGAAAATATTGGTATAGAAACAAATAATTTAAAAAAAGGCATTTACCACTATAAGATTAAAATGGGAAATATTACTAAAACCGGGAAAGTAATAGCTGAGTAATTCATATAATATTCGATTTCTTTCTCTCTAATCAAAAAATAATTATCATTTTTGCATCTTATTACTCTAGTGTTTGTTTCGACTGATGTCGAAAAGTATACATGTCCAGGTGTTGGAATGGTATACAAGTACGCTTGAGGTGCGTATGTCGAAAGACGTGGGAGTTCGAGTCTCCTCCTGGATACAACTAGTAATCCCTTAACACAAGAGATTACTAGTTTTTGTATCTTTTTCAAAAACTGTTGTTATACTAACACAAATCTGTTTAAAACATCGCTTATGATTTAATTTACTCGCGTTTTTCTAAGGTAACTTCGTGTAATTAAAAAATAAGCTCTATGATGTCATTCATTCTTCAAATAACAAGCACTGTAGCAACTGCTATTGTAGATACAGCTACTGCTGCTCAACCTGCTGTAACGGGCATTCAAACAGCTGCTGAGCTGCCACCTAACGAAATATCATTATTTAGTATGGTTGCAAAAGGTGGGGTAATTATGATTCCATTAGCCATTTTGCTAGTCATGTCTATTTATGTAATGGTAGAAAGGCTATTAACTATTTCTAAAGCATCAAAAAAGAATGCGACGTTATTAGCAAGTGTTAAAGACATGATTAACAGTGGCAACTTAGCCAATGCGCGTAATATGTGCAAAAGCGTTAATACGCCTGAAGCTATTATGTTAGAGCAAGGTATTTCTCGTATCGGTCAATCTATGCAAGAAATTAGAGAAGCGATGGACAAAGCAGGTTCTGCTGAATTATCTCGTTTAGAAAAAAACATGAGTATTTTAAATATTACAGGGCGTATTGCTCCTATGTTTGGTTTCATTGGAACTATTATTGGGGTAATTAAAATTTTCTATGATATATCAGTCGCTAAAACTGTAGAGATTGAAGTAATCTCTTCTGGTCTTTACCAAAAAATGATAACATCAGGCGGTGGATTAGTAGTTGGTGTTATTGCCTTTATAGGTTACCATGTTTTAAATGCCCGTATAGATAAATTGGCTCACCGCATGGAAGAAACTCAGATTGCGTTTTTAGACATGTTAAACGAACCTTCTAAATAAATAAGAAGTTAGAAATCAGATTTTAGAACTAAATCTAACTTCTTAAATCACAAATCTTAAATTAAAATGGGATTACGTAAAAAAGCACATAGAGACGCTGAAGTAAGTACTGAATCATTAAATGATATCATGTTCTTTTTATTGCTATTCTTCCTAATCTTATCTACTATGGTAAGCCCTAATGCTATTAAAGTAAACTTACCAAGCTCTAAGCCAACCAAACAAGTTGATAATAAAATAAAACCAATTCACTTAGACGTTTCTAATACTAGGCATTATTTTGTAGAAGGTAAAGAAGTAGATTACTCGATATTAGAATCAGTGTTAGTAGCAACTATAAATGGCAATCCAGAACCAACAGTTATTTTGCAAATGGATAAAGATTTAAGTATTCAAGATGCCGTTGATGTAATGATTGTTGTAGATAAATTAAAATGCAAAATGGTTTGGGCAACTAAACCATCAAACGGAAAATAATCATGATTTTATCGCAAGCTGAAGAAAATAAAAACAGGTTAGTGTCAATGGGAATTTCCTTATTGATATTTGCTTTGCTTATTTTATTCTTATTGTTTTATATTATTATCACACCTAATCCTCCTTTTCCAGAAGCGCCAGGTGGTGGCGGAGGTATTGAATTTAATATTGGTAATTTAATTGAAGGTACAGGGAATGTAGATGGAAATGGTATTGGTGACGCTGTGCAAGTTGTTGAAAGTACAGAAGTAACACCTACTCCACAAACCAACAGTGCCGAAGAAATTGTGACTTCTGATAATGGCGAAGATATTAATATCACAAAAACAGAAACTAAAAATAATACAACCACGCAAACCGTTGTTATCCCTGTTCAACCAAAAGTAAAAACAGCAGCCGAATTACTAAAAGAGAAATTCGAAAAAAATAAAGGCAATAACGGTGGTGGCGGAGATGGCAATAGTGGCCATGCAGGAAATGATGGAAGGCCTGATGGAAACCCTAATACTCATGGCAATGGCGGAACTGGTGGTGGTGATGGCGGAGGTGATGGTCCTGGAAAAGGTCCAGGTAAAGGGCCGGGCAATGGTGGTTATGGATTTAGTTTATCAGGAAGAAGTGTCATGACTCCTCCGGTATTATCAAAAGACACCAAAGAGGAAGGAAAAGTAGTTGTAGAAATTACAGTAGATAAGAATGGCAAAGTCATTAAAGCGGATCCTAACGGACGTGGTACAACTACAAGTAGCCCGATGTTAAAAGCCAAAGCAAGACAAGCTGCTTTAGCAACACAATTTAATGTGAGTGGAGAGTTCGAAGAACAAAAAGGAACCATCACTATTATTTTTAGTTTTTAAATAAAGGATAGAACGCTGATGACACTGATTATTTAAGATTCATTATGATTAGGACAGCTATTTATTTCATCATTTTAAATCATAATCATCCGCGTCATCTGCGTGCTATTAATGTAATTTAAAATGACCTACCCACAAACACTCGATTACTTATTTACAAAGCTTCCCATGTATCAACGTGTTGGTGCAGCAGCCTATAAAGCCGATTTAAACAACACCCTTGCTATTTGCAAAGCTCTAGGTTATCCCGAAAAAAAAATAAAATGTGTACATGTAGCTGGCACTAATGGCAAAGGTTCTTCCTCTCATATGTTAGCCGCTATATTACAACAGGCAGGTTACAAAACAGGTCTATACACATCTCCACATTTAGTTGATTTTAGAGAACGCATTAAAATTAATGGCAAAGAAATTCCAAAAGCAGAAGTTGTAAAGTTCGTAGAAGAAAATAAAATACTTTTTGAAAGAATAGAGCCCTCTTTTTTTGAATGGACGGTTGGCTTGGCATTTGATTATTTTGCAAAACAAGAAGTTGATGTCGCCATCATAGAAGTTGGGTTAGGAGGAAGATTAGATTCAACCAATGTGATTAATCCTGTAGTTTCTTTAATTACAAATATTAGTTTTGATCACATGAACTTATTGGGTAATACGCTT
>JBKJPW010000021.1:0-3233 GCA_046594225.1 Bacteroidia bacterium | reverse complement strand
AATTAATGAAAAAGGAAAAATATTATCTTCTCGATTAGTATCTATCAACAATAAAATATCAGCAACTAACTTAGCAATGAACCAAAGCGCTGTATATGATAATCCAGCTGCTTTAATGGGATCTGAAAACAAAGAAGTTTTAGTTGTTTTAAGAAACGAAAAAGGCGAAGAGAGTTACTCTAAAGTAGTTATTGATGAAAAATACAATGTTCTTTCTTCTGATAATATAACTAAGTTAGATAATGGAACCTATACGGTTATTGCATCTTCTGATAACAAACTGTATAGCCAAAAATTAGTGGTTAGATAAACTGTTTATTTAAAACATTCCAAGGTCAGTAGTTTTTACCCAACCTTCATTTCCATTTTCTAATTTAATATTGGTCCAATCTGAATTACTTTCTAATACACTTATACGTGTGCCTTCGTGTAAACTAAATTTAGATGTTGAGTTGGCATTTGGTTCTTCATGAACTTTTGATTCACGAGTAGTAATGATTGCGAAATTAGTTACTTGTTTATCCTCAACAGCAGTATGACCTAATACCATCGAAGCGACAAAAACAATCAAAGAAATTGCACTTAAGAAAAAACCAATTCGTTTTAGTGCTATTTGACGAGTAATAAAAAACAAAAAGGCGAAAACTAAGGCGCCGCATAAACTAAAAACACTAACCCATGCCCAACCTGTAGTTGATAATGAGTTAACTAATCCAGACTTGATAGCACCAATAAAAAAATTTTCTTTACTCTCAATTTTATCAATTGTTTTTTCATTAGCAATTTTAAGATTTATTTTTACATCTTGATTATTAGGTTGTAATTTATTAGCTAATTCATAATTATAGATAGCTCTACCTAACTGATTGTTTTTGTAATATGCATTTCCTAAGTTGTAATATAGTTTGTAAGAAATTAAGCCTTCTCTTAAAATGGCTTCGTAAGAAGTAATAGCTTCTTTGTAATTTTTTTCAGAATAAGATTTTTCAGCTTTTGCTTGTAATACATTGTTAGCCAATGAATTTTCAGAAGTAAATAATACAACAATTAAAAGCAATATATATTTAATGTGGTTCATTATTTTTTAATTTGACTTTCTATCTGTGAAATTAATTCAATAGTGTTGTTATATACTTTCTTCAAATCTCCGGTTACTGCACTTGGCGCATATTTAGCGTATTCACAATTATTTAATGTGTCAATCACGTTTTTTGTGGTTTCTTCACTTACACTTTTGGATAATAGCATTTCCGAAATTTTTTCCTTTGATAAATCAACAATTGACAGGGCAAATTTATCACCTATGTATTTATTTAAAGCATTTAATATTTCTGTAAAGAAAGCCTCTTTGTTATTTAACGATAAATGCTTTTCTGCAATTGCTAATTGCTTCTTCGCTAATTTAGCAGCCTTACGTTCTTTTACAGCAATAATATCGCTATTGGCTTTAATATGTTGTCGTACTAAAAAAATACCTACAAAAAACAATAGAGTTGGGAATAGCAATAATAAATAATGAGTTGTTGATGAGAAAAATTCTTTATCGCTTTTTTGTAAACCTAAATCTCCTGTTTTAATATAGCGTATATCATTTTCACTTTCTCCTACACCATATTTTTTAGGAGTAATAATCTGCGCGCTTCCTGCTTCGCCTTCTAAAACGGTTAATTTCATTTCGGGAGAAGGAATAGACACGTATTGTTTTTTCTCTGCATCGAAATAGTTAAAGCCTATATTATCTATAACAAACTCTCCTTTTTCTCTAGGAATAATAAGATAGTTATAAGTAATGCTTCCTGTAACGCCACCAACAGTTTTTATGTTTTCACTTTCTTTAGGATCGTAGCTTTCAAAACTCTCAGGTAAATTTAATTTTATAGGTTCAATTAATTTAATGTTCCCTTTTCCACTAACTGTTATTTTTAAATTAATGGCTTCGTTAGCTTTTACTTGATTTTTATCGAGTTCTGCTTTAAATCCAAAATCTCCTACAGCACCAGAAAAATTTTGAGGTTTGTTTTCAGAAGGTAAATCTGCTACTTCTACTTTTACAGGTTTACTTTTTACTTTTATAGCAACGTCTTCGTAACCGCCGGCTCCAAAAAACTGCTCAAAAATATTCCTTGGTTGTCTTTTAGTTTGACGCCTAACAATACAATCTAATTCAATAGCTTCAATACTTATAGTTCCAGTACGTTGAGGAAATAAATACACTTTATTGTAATCAGCTACATAATACATAACGCCGTTTACATTTTCTTGTGTTAAATTTATTTGTTGGTTACTAGTTTCTTGTTGCGACCAAAAACCGTTATATGGAGGAAACTTCACATTTTGAAATCCTCTTAAGTCAACTCTTGAATATACTTTTTGAGTTAATGTTAATTGTTCGCCCAAGTAACACTTTGTTTTACTTAAAAAGGTTCTTACAAATAAATCATCATTACTAATTTCACTAGCATACTGATTTTTTTCTTTTGCTTGATTTTGTTGAGGTTGTTGTGTTTGTGCAGCAGGATTTTGATTTCCTTGTTGTTGTTGTTGTTGTTGTGCGCCTTTTACAACTTCAATAACGATTGGTTTTGTTTCCAACTTCTGGTTCCCCGACATTACCGTTGCAATACCAATGGTAAACTTTCCTTCTTTTTTTGCAGCAATAAATAAGGAGATAGTAGTTGATTGAGAAATGCTACCATTTACCATACTCATACTTTGGCTTTGGTTTGGGCCTGAGTAAATGTCAAAATCATTAAAAGCAGGATATACTAAATTACTTCCACTTCCATTTAATGTAAATGCTACTTGAAATACTTCGCCAATAGCCACTCTATTTTTACTAACCTGAGCAATAAAGCTTGGTGTTTGAGCTATGGCCCAACTGCTAATGAAAAGAAAGAATAATACTAATTTTTGTATGAATGTTTTTTGTTGATTAAATTGATTACGAATCTTGTACGAATATACGAATCTATGTATGAGCGATTTCGCTTCACACAGATTCGTATATTCGTATGTATTCGTATTCCTCAAAATCGTATTTATTATTCTCTATTGAACATTACCAATCTTTTTCTACTTTCACTTTCTGACCTGGCTCTCCTTTTTTCTTTCTTAATGCTTGCATTTTTTTCTCATCATTTTTCAAGGCATTCAACATTTTTTCAGCTTGTTCCTTGCTCATTTGTGGCTGAGGTGCCTGTTGGTCTTTATCGTTAGGATTTTTTATATCTTCT
>JBKJPW010000086.1:0-7581 GCA_046594225.1 Bacteroidia bacterium | reverse complement strand
AAATAAAGTTCCTGTACTAAAAGCAGCCATGGTAACTGATACATTGGAGACTTTAATGGCCCCATAAAAACATAACCAGTGAATACAAATAATAAAACCAACTGCACTAAGTTGTAGGAGTTTTTTAAAGGAAACTAATAAATTGGCTTTAATGTAAATTAAGTAAAAGGCCATTAAAAATATGGTGATGGCAATTCTAAACCATACTAATTGTAAAGCATCGGCACTAATTCCTTTACCAAGTATGGGCGACCAGCCCCAAATAAACACAATAAAGTGTAACAGAAAATGATGTTTACTGACGTTTTTAAGCACGCGTAAATGTAAGGTTTTAGGCTTAGATTTAGCATTCAAACATATATTTATAACGTTTTTTACTTATTATGATTTTGTCTTGTTTTTTTGTAAATTTGATTATCATTTTATAATGCATCTAATATGACAGTAGCACAGCATAAAATTCAATTAGCTCAAAAGGTTTTACAAACCGAGGATAAAAACATATTAAATACTATTGAGTTGATTTTTAATCAAGAAGACGAGCATTACGATTTAACAAAGGAGCAAAAGAATGAAATAGATAGAAGAATGGCTGATTATGAAAGCGGCAATGCGAAAACCTATTCATTTGATCAAGTGAAAAAGATAGTTCGTAAGGGATTTAAAAAGAACAAAAATTAATTGTATGCGTAAAGCTATAATTAAAGACCAAGCTTTAGATGACATACAAAAAGCTTATAATTATTTAGAAGAGCAACAAGAAAAATTAGGAGAAAATCTATTATCTCGCTTAGATGAGTACTTAGAAATTATTGAAATTAATCCTTATTTATTTAAAGAAGGTTATAAAAAAGTAAGACAAGTCCGAATCAAGCCATTTCAATATATTTTACATTATAAAATTTATAAAAATGATATAGTTATCATTCAATTATTTCAAGCTAAGCAACATCCCAAAAAAAGAATTCATAAGTAATTTAGTTCTGGAATTTTAAAATTGTCAAGAATTTTCTTATCAAATCACTTTATATTGTTGCTAAAATCCCAATAAAATCAGAGATTTTTAATTTATTTTCGATTTTATTTGGAAGTATAAAAAATAATAGCTTAAATTTGTCCCAGAATTAGTTACCCCTTATGTGTGTAATTAGTTTATTAAGAAGTGGCGAGAGAATAGGCTCATTGACCCACTGGCAACCAACTAAAAGTTTCGGTAAAACGGAATTGGAAAACAGGTGCCAACTCCTACTCTGATGAAAAGCAGAGAGAAATAAATTAAAAACAAAAAGAAATGAAACACACAAATTCAAAAAACAAAGTAAGAGTTGCTCAACTAGAGGCAAACACTGTGGTTAATTCTGTTCTCATTACCATTTTCATGATGGCTTGTTGTATGTGCTGTTGGTGCATGTGCTAAGCTAATTTTCCTTTTTAAAATTTATTGGAAAAATTAACCTTGGCAACCCAAGGCTCTTTTGATGTATTCTTTATCCATAAATACCATCAATCATAATTTTTTATTTCAAAAATCATTAAAACAAAATATCATGAACTCAAATAAATATACAAACACAACAATAGCTACACAAACAAATTTAATTGGTGAAACTCGTCACCGTCATTTTTTAAACTTGCAAGCATCTTATGGTTTCTCACAAAGAGGAGGCGTTCAGTTTCCATTTGCTGGACATAAACATAGCAAGCGTTTAGTAAGCGACGTTAATATTTTAACTTCTAAAGAAAATAAACACTTAATTTTTTCAGAATCCATTTTTAGTAATTAGTTAGACAGTCACGAGAGAGTAGTAAAACGTTTTTAAAGTTTTCGTTTTACTGCTCTCAAACGACAAAAACATTTAACCACATAGAAACATAGAATTAATGAATAATAAAGTAGTAATAGATTACATAGATGAAAGCGACGCTTTCATTCTATTGTTTACTAATACTTAACAATAATTTTATTTCCCATATTACACTATGTGTCTATGTGGTTTAAAAAAAGAAACATAATATGAGTCATACGACATTTACATATAAAAAAAGATTTCAGTTAGAGAGTGGTTTATCATTACCTCAGTTAGAAATCGGCTATCATACTTACGGTACTTTAAATGCTGACAAAAGTAATGTGATTTGGGTTTCACATGCTTTAACGGCTAACAGCGATGTTTTCGATTGGTGGCCAGGTTTGTTTGGTGAAAACGATTTATTTAATCCGAAAGATTATTTTATTGTATGCGCTAATAATTTAGGTTCTTGTTATGGAACAACAGGACCATTAAGTATTAATCCTGATACCAATGAACCTTGGTTTAGTTATTTTCCGCAAATTACGATTAGAGATATGGCTAATACCTTACAAGTGTTGAAACAACATTTAGGTATTAATAAAATTCATACACTGATTGGTGGTTCGCAAGGAGGACAAATAGCGCAAGAGTGGGCATTATTATTTCCAGAGGTAACAGAGCATTTAATTTTAATTGCTACTAATGCGCAGCACTCTCCTTGGGGAATTGCTTTTAACGAATCACAACGTTTAGCTATCAAAGCAGATAGAACTTATTTTAGTAATACTACTAACGGCGGAGAGAAAGGATTACAAGCAGCACGTAGTATTGCCTTATTAAGTTACAGAAATTATAATACCTATAATAGTACTCAAAAAAATACTGGAGCTAATAACGTAAATAATCATGCGGCAGCTTCTTACCAACGCTACCAAGGAGAAAAATTAGTAAAACGTTTTAATGCTTACTCTTATGTTAGATTGTCAGAAGCAATGGATTCACATAATGTTGTCAGAGAAAGAGCCTACAGTATTGAAGCCGTTTTAAATGGAATAGAAGCTCAAACTTTGGTTATAGGAGTTACTTCAGATGTATTATTTCCCATTAACGAACAACAAGCATTGGCTAAATATATTCCAAAAGCTAACTATAGCGAAATTGATTCTTTATACGGACACGATGGGTTTTTAATCGAAACAAAACAACTAACAGAACATATCAAACATTTTTATAAAACAAATAAAGAAAGTACGAACTTGGAATTTCGAGTTACGAATTAATAAAAAATTTAAATCATATTTAATCATAACAATCACCGGCATTTGCGAGATCTGCGGGAAACAAAAAAACAAAAACAATGAGCAAGAAATTAAAAATAGGATTATTTGGATTCGGATGTGTAGGACAAGGTTTATACCATGTATTAAACAATAGTACAGGCTTTAAAGCCGATATCGTTAAAATTGTAGTGAAGGATAAAAATAAATCACGTACAGTAGGTGCGGAATTAATTACCTACGATAAATGGGAAATTTTAAATAACCCAGAAATTGATGTCATTGTTGAGTTAATTGACGATGCGGATGAAGCATTTAATATTGTGAGCGAAGCTTTAAAAAGAGGCAAACATGTTGTGACTGCTAATAAAAAATTATTGGCTACTCATTTAGAAGAATTGTACCGCTTACAGCAAGAAAACAATGTGTCGTTATTATACGAAGCATCTGCTTGTGGAAGTATTCCTATCATTCGTTCTTTAGAAGAATATTTTGATAATGAAGAATTAGAAAAAGTATCAGGGATATTTAATGGAACAACCAATTATATTTTAACGAAGACCATTGCAGAAAAGCTATCATATGCCGATGCATTAAAGCAAGCGCAAGATAAAGGCTTTGCAGAATCTGACCCGACCAACGACGTAGAAGGATATGACGCGAAATTCAAAGCAGTCATTATCGCATTACATGCTTTTGGTTTAATAATTAAACAAGAAGACGTATTAAATATTGGTATTACCACTTTACACGACAACGATATTAAATATGCTTCTGAAAAAGGATATAAAATTAAACTAACTCCTATTATTCAGCGTTTAGAAGATGATAAAGTAAGTGTATTTGTAGCGCCACGTTTTATAAAAGAAAACAATCATTTATATAATGTAGATAATGAGTTTAATGGCGTTATCGTAGAAGGTAAATTCTCAGGTGAGCAATTCTTGCAAGGAAGAGGCGCTGGAAGCTACCCAACTGGAGCGGCAGTATTATCAGATATTTCTGCTTTATCTCATGGATATAAATATGAGTTTAAAAAATATGCTCAAAAACATGCACCAACTTTTACTAACGATGCCAATATTGAAGTGTATTTAAGATATAATTCTCCAGAAGATTTAAAACGCATTGTGTTTGAAGAAATTGATGAGAAGTATACAGGAAAAGATTATCACTATGTTGTTGGCAAAGTGAATTTAAAAAACATCATTGCTAACAGAGAGTATATTTTAGAAAACAACTTATTTATTTCTTTAGTAAATGAAAAAGTGAGTTTAGCAAAAGAAGAAACTAAAAAAACAGTTTTAAAAAAAGAATTAGTTAATTAATAATTATTTAAAAAAATAAGAAAATATGTCAATTAGATTAGGAGATATCGCACCAGACTTCATAGCGGAGTCAAGCGAAGGGCAAATTAAATTTCATCAATGGTTAGGAGATAGCTGGGCTGTATTATTCAGTCACCCTGCGGACTTTACTCCCGTTTGTACAACCGAACTAGGGAGCGTAGCAAAGTTTAAACCTGAATTTGATAAAAGAAACGTAAAGGTGATTGCTTTAAGCGTTGACCCAGTAGAGTCACATTTGAAATGGATTCAAGATATCAATGAAACACAAAATACAATCGTAAATTATCCCATTTTAGCAGATCCAACTTTTGAAGTTTCTAAATTGTATGGCTTTGTACATCCAAATGCTTCAGATAAATTTACGGTTCGTTCAGTAGTTATTATAGGGCCAGATAAAAAAGTAAAATTGTTAATCACTTATCCAGCTTCTACAGGCAGAAACTTTACTGAGATTTTACGAGTGATTGATTCTTTGCAATTAACAGCAAATTATAGTGTGGCAACTCCTGCTAATTGGAAAAATGGAGAAGATGTGGTAGTAATTCCGTCGATTAAAACAGAAGATATTGCAGCTAAGTTCCCTAAAGGATTTAAAGAAATAAAACCATATTTAAGAACGACACCACAGCCTAATTTATAAAAAATAAATGAAATTTTTGAATCATAATAAAATGTGTTGTTGCATGCACCGATGTTGCTAACGGAAGGATATTACTATAATATTTAGCCCCTCCGTATAGCATGGTGGGGCTTTTTTTATAAAAATTTAATTTCAAAAACAATATTTAAACTAAAAACACAATCATGAAAAAAATATTTATTAGTGAAACAGGACCAGAAGTATCAGCAGCAATTTACGGATTTTGGAGATGGAATGCAGCTGCGTTAGCCAATCAAAAAAAGATTGAAGATATAATTCGTTATAATTTAGAATTAGGTGTTAACACCTTTGATCATAGTAATAACTATAACAATGGAAAAATTGAAGAATTATTTGGGAAAGTAATTGCTTCCAGTTCTATCAAGCGTGAAGAAATTATTATATCTACCAAAGCAGGAATTAGAAAATTTTCAGATAAAAAAACTAAAGGAGAATATTACGATTTAAGCCCTGAGCATATTACTAAAAGTGTAGAAGATTCTTTAAAGCGCTTAAAAACAGATTACATCGATATCTTTTTATTAGAACATTATGATCCATTATACAGTGTTGAGGAAACTGCCTCAGCCTTAATTAAATTATTACGTAGTGGTAAAATTAAAAATATTGGTGTCTCTAATTTCAACGTGTTTCAACATCGTTTATTGGCTTCTCATTTATCGCAGCCAATTGTGACGAATCATATTGAGCTGAACTTATTACAAAGCTCTGCTATTGATGACGGACGTTTAGATTTTATTAAAGAACAATACAGCAAACCAATGGCTTTTGCACCTTTAGCTGGCGGACGTATTTTAAATGGAAAAGATGTTAAGGCAATTAAAGTTAGAAAAGTGTTGACGGATATTGCTAAAAAACATGCGGTTAATGTTGAACAAATAGCAGTTGCTTGGCTTTATAAATTGGGGGCTTTGCCAATTATTGGTAGTCCTGACAAGAAACGAATTAAAAATGCCGCAAGTGCTTATGCAATTAAGTTAACTAACGAAGAATGGTATAAATTATATAATGCTGCTAAATAAAATACTATGCAAAGTTTTAGAACAGAATTAGAATTAGTGAATCACTCAGGCAAAGCCTTAGTTGAAAAAGATATCATTGATTTGGATAAAAAAATCAGAGAATTTCGTGAAGGAAAGATTAACGACGAAAAGTTTCGCAGTCTTCGTTTAGCTCGTGGTGTATACGGTCAGCGTCAGCAAGGAGTACAAATGATTCGTATTAAATTACCTTTCGGAAAAGTCTCTACAAAACAATTAATTCGTATTGCTGATATCAGTGATGAATATTCTAATGGTAATTTACATTTAACTACTCGCCAAGATGTTCAAATACATCATGTAAGTTTGGATAGAACGCCTGAATTGTGGGCTAAATTGGAGCAAGACGATATTACTTTACGTGAAGCTTGTGGCAATACTGTTAGAAACATTACGGCTTCTGCCGAGTCAGGAATTGATCCTAACGAATTATTTGATGTGTCTCCTTATGTTCATGCATTATTTAGTTATTTTTTACGTAAGCCATTTGGACAAGAATTAGGACGTAAAATAAAAATTGCTTTTTCTAATAATGATAAAGACACAGCAGTAACTTATATTCACGATATTGGGTTTATTCCTAAAGTAAATGAAGCTAACGAACGAGGTTTTAAAGTATTAATTGGTGGTGGTTTGGGAGCTCAACCATTTTTGGCACAAACTGCCCATGAGTTTTTGCCAGAAAATCAATTAATTCCTTTTGTGGAAGCAACGATTCGTGTGTTTGATAGACATGGAGAACGCGTAAGTAGACATAAAGCTCGTATCAAGTATTTAATTCATAAAATAGGTGTAGAAGAGTTTTTGAAATTAGTAGTGGAAGAAGAAAAAGCGATTCTGAACAAAACTTTTGAAATTAATTTGAACGCGGTTAAGTTTTCCATCCCACTTTATAAAACAAGTAAGGAAACTGCTGAAATAAAAAACAGAGTAGAGTATGACGTTTGGTTAGCTACAAATACCTTCAAGCAAAAGCAATCTGGTTTTTATGGTGTTTATATTAAAGTGTTATTAGGAAATATATCTTCTGATATAACACGAAAATTGGCGAAAGTGGTTAATACTTATGCCTCTTCTGAAGATATTCGTATTACTATCAATCAAGGTTTTTTATTAAAGTATGTTACTGAAGAAGCGTTACCGTTTTTATACAATGAATTAAATAAATTAAAACTAGTAACTCCAGGTTTTGATTCGGTTGGTGATATCACCGCTTGCCCTGGGACTGATACTTGTAATTTAGCGATCTCAAATAGTACGAATGTATCGGTAGAGTTAGAAAGAGTTATTTACGCAGAGTTTCCTGATTTAATTCATAATCACGATATTAAAATTAAAATTAGCGGTTGTATGAATTCATGTGGGCAACATGGTTTAGCACAAATTGGTTTTCATGGTAGTTCTTTTAAAGTGGGAACAAATGTGGTACCTGCATTACAAGTGTTACTTGGAGGAGGAACA